>NZ_VOZD01000015.1:0-77724 GCF_013419915.1 Acinetobacter sp. YH12043 | reverse complement strand
TAATGGAGAAATCTAATCGGTATGTTATACCTGAGAGAAGAGTGAGGAGTTATCCAAGGGTTGTAAAAGGAAAACCTCAAAAATACCCAAGAAAAAGCCAGTCAATCTCTTAACTGACTGGCATTACCTCATCTGAGGGGTCTTACAGCCTAAAATATCTAGTTAAAAATTAGATATATTCAACGCTTACAATTTCGTATTCAACTTCACCTTGTGGTGTCACGATTTTCACATCGTCGCCTTCGTTTTTACCCAGCAGGCCACGCGCGATCGGAGAGTTCACAGAGATCTTGTTGATCTTAAAGTCTGCTTCATCATCACCTACGATTTTGTAAGTTTTGCGTTCTTCAGTGTCTAGATTCTCAATAGTCACAGTGACACCAAAAACTACACGACCGTTTTGCTCCAGTTCTTTAACATCAATCACCTGGCAAGCGCCCAGTTTACCTTCGATGTCCTGAATACGGCCTTCACAGAAACCTTGCTGCTCACGCGCAGCATGATATTCCGCGTTTTCTTTTAAATCCCCATGCTCACGTGCCTCTGCAATCGCTGCAGTAATACGTGGACGATCCACAGTTTTCAGTTGGTGTAATTCTTTCTCTAAGGCAAGTTTGCCTTCGGGAGTCATAGGATAACGTTGCATAGTTGTCCCTCAGTAATAAAAATGAAAGTCTATAAATGAAAAAAAGCCCGCCACCGAGAAGGTGACGGGACTTCTCAGTAACGAATTAACCTACTGTTAAATCTTGCAAACGATATACATCCATCGGCAATTTAATTGCTAAAGCTTGGCATACAGCATCAGCACCATTCAGGGTAGTGGTATGGTATACCTTACCTTGAAGCGCAGAGCGACGGATTGAGAATGAATCCTGCTGAGCTTGTTTACCTTCAGTGGTATTGATAATGAGGTGAATTTCACCATTTTTCAAGCGGTCTACAATGTTTGGACGGCCTTCGGTTACTTTATTTACACGTTCACATTCAATACCTGCAGCTTTAATCACATCGTATGTGCCGCCAGTCGCAAGAATCTTGAAGCCAAAGTCAGCAAGCTGCTTCGCAATACCTACCGCACGTGGTTTATCAGAATCACGTACAGAGATGAATGCATGTTTCACTTCGCCTTCAGTTGGTAGACCTGGTAAACGATCGTTAGAGCCTAGAACAGCTTTGTAGAACGCTTCACCAAATGTTTTACCAACACCCATCACTTCGCCTGTTGATTTCATTTCAGGGCCAAGGATCGGGTCAACACCAGGGAATTTGTTGAATGGGAATACTGCTTCTTTCACAGAGAAGTGAGCAGGGATAATCTCTTTGGTAAAGCCTTGAGACTCAAGAGATTGGCCAGCCATACAACGTGCAGCTACTTTTGCTAAAGATTCACCGATACATTTAGAAACGAACGGAACCGTACGAGAAGCACGAGGGTTCACTTCCAGAATGTAAACATCATCACCTTTAACTGCAAACTGAACGTTCATCAAGCCTACAACGCCAAGCTCTTTAGCCATAGCGATGGTTTGACGACGCATTTCGTTTTGCACGTCTTCAGACAATGAATATGGAGGAATCGAACATGCAGAGTCACCAGAGTGAATACCGGCTTGTTCAATGTGCTGCATGATACCGCCGATCACCACGTCTTTACCGTCAGATACGCAGTCCACGTCAACTTCAATCGCATCATCAAGGAAGTGATCCAGAAGAACAGGCGCTTCATTCGATGCTTGTACAGCATCACGTAAGTAGCGTTTTAATTCTTCGTCGTTATACACGATTTCCATCGCACGACCACCAAGTACGTATGAAGGACGTACCACCAGTGGATAACCCACTTTAGCTGCTTCAGCCATACCTTCTTCAGCAGATTTAACAATGCTGTTATTCGGTTGACGAAGTTGCAGACGTTGAATCATTTGTTGGAAACGTTCACGGTCTTCTGCACGGTCAATTGCGTCTGGAGATGTACCGATAATTGGCGCACCAGCTTCTTCCAAAGCACGAGCCAGTTTCAGTGGAGTCTGACCGCCGTACTGCACGATAATACCTTTAGGTTTTTCAGTACGTACGATTTCAAGAACGTCTTCAAGTGTAATCGGTTCGAAGTACAGACGATCAGATGTGTCATAGTCAGTTGAAACCGTTTCAGGGTTACAGTTCACCATGATGGTTTCATAACCGTCGTCACGCATTGCCAGGGCAGCATGTACACAGCAGTAATCGAATTCGATACCTTGACCGATACGGTTAGGACCGCCACCAATCACCATGATCTTGTCGCGGTTAGACGGATTAGATTCACACTCTTCATCATAAGTCGAGTACATATAAGCAGTATCAGATTCGAATTCTGCTGCACATGTATCCACACGTTTGTAGACTGGAGTGACGCCCAGGTTCCAACGGTGCTTACGGAATTGTTTTTGTGAAATACCCATCAGGTTGGCAATACGGTGGTCAGATAAACCTTTACGTTTAAATGAACGGATATTGTCAGCGTTAAGATCACCAAAACCTAAAGATTTGATTTGTTCTTCAGTTTTAACGATGTCTTCGATCTGGATCAGGAACCAGCGGTCAATATTGGTTGCCACAAATACTTCATCAAGCGTGAAACCGTGACGGAATGCATCAGCCACATACCAGATACGTTCTGGACCTGGAACTTTAAGTTCTTGAAGAATCTTCTCGCGCGCACCTTCAGTACCCACTTCGATTTTTTCATCAAAACCAGTTGCACCAACTTCAAGACCGCGAAGTGCTTTGTTCACAGACTCCTGGAAGTTACGACCAATCGCCATAACTTCACCTACAGATTTCATCTGTGTAGTTAGTGTCGCATCAGCTTGCGGGAATTTTTCGAAGTTGAAACGTGGAATCTTGGTAACAACGTAGTCAATTGCTGGTTCGAACGATGCTGGAGTTGTACCGCCAGTGATGTCGTTTTTCAGCTCATCAAGGGTATAACCAACAGCCAGTTTCGCTGCGATTTTCGCAATCGGGAAACCAGTCGCTTTAGATGCCAGTGCAGATGAACGCGATACACGTGGGTTCATCTCGATGATTACCATACGACCATCTTTCGGGTTAATACCGAACTGAACGTTAGAACCACCCGTTTCAACACCGATTTCACGAAGAACTGCTAAAGATGCATTACGCATCAACTGGTATTCTTTATCAGTCAGTGTTTGTGCAGGCGCAACAGTGATCGAGTCACCGGTGTGTACGCCCATTGGGTCAAAGTTTTCGATCGCACATACAATGATACAGTTGTCGTTTTTGTCACGAACAACTTCCATCTCGTACTCTTTCCAGCCAATCAATGATTCATCGATCAATAATTGGTGAGTAGGAGAGAGGTCGAAACCGCGTTCACAGATTTCCAGGAATTCTTCACGGTTGTAAGCAATACCACCGCCTGAACCACCCATCGTAAATGATGGACGGATAATCACAGGGAAACCGAAGCGCGCTTGAATCTCAAGTGCTTCTTCCATAGATTCAGCAATAGCCGCTTTTGGACATTCCAGACCAATTTTACGCATTGCTTCGTCAAACAGTTTACGGTCTTCTGCTTTTTCGATCGCTTCTTTGGTCGCGCCGATCAGTTCAACGTTGTATTTTTCAAGAATACCGTTGGCATCCAGTGCAAGGGCACAGTTCAGTGCAGTCTGGCCACCCATCGTTGGAAGCACAGCATCTGGACGTTCTTTTTCAATAATTGCTGCAACAGTCTGCCAGGTAATCGGTTCGATATACGTCGCATCTGCCATTGCAGGGTCGGTCATAATGGTCGCTGGGTTAGAGTTCACCAGAATAACGCGGTAGCCTTCTTCACGAAGCGCTTTACATGCTTGAGCACCTGAGTAGTCAAACTCACATGCTTGACCGATGACGATCGGACCAGCACCAATGATCAAGATGCTTTTAATGTCAGTACGTTTAGCCATGATGCTTCCTTAATTACTTCTTAGATGCTTCGATAAGTTCGATGAAATGATCGAACAATGGTGCGCAGTCATGTGGACCAGGGCTTGCTTCAGGGTGACCCTGGAAGCTGAACGCAGGTTTGTCTGTACGATGGATACCTTGGTTTGTACCATCAAACAGTGAGCGATGAGTCACACGCAATACCGCAGGCAAGGTGCTTTCATCCACTGCGAAGCCGTGGTTTTGAGAAGTAATCATCACTGTACCAGTTTCGATGTTCTGTACAGGATGGTTAGCGCCATGGTGACCGTGCGGCATTTTTACCGTTTTAGCACCCGATGCAAGAGCAAGAATCTGGTGACCTAAGCAGATACCAAATACTGGAATTTCAGTTGTTTCAACAATTGTTTTTACAGCTTCAATTGCGTAGTCACATGCAGCTGGATCGCCAGGACCATTTGACAGGAATACGCCATCTGGATTTAACGCAAGTACTTTTTCAGCAGGAGTTTGTGCAGGCACCACAGTCAATTTACAGCCGCGGTCTGCGAGCATACGCAAGATGTTGGTTTTGACACCGTAGTCGTATGCAACCACATGGAATTTAAGTTCAGGTTGAGTAAAGCCTTTGCCAAGTGCCCATGAGCCTTCAGTCCATTCGAAACCGGTCGGATCACAGCATTCTTTCGCAAGGTCTAAACCACTTAAACCACCGAATGCACGTGCTTTTTCGACTGCTTCTTCTTCAGTGATGTTTTCACCCGCAAGGATACAACCGTTTTGTGCACCTTTATCACGCAAAATTCGAGTTAATCGTCGCGTGTCGATGTCAGCAATGGCAACTACATTGTGCTGTTTTAAATAATCACCGAGTGATTGATTCGCACGGAAGTTACTATGTAGTAAAGGAAGGTCACGGATAATTAAACCGTTTGCCCATACTTTATGAATACGACCTGATTCAGCGTCTTCTTCGTTGCAACCTGTGTTACCGATATGTGGGTAAGTCAGCGTTACAAGCTGCTGTGCATAACTAGGATCAGTCAAAATTTCTTGATAGCCAGTCATGGCAGTGTTGAAAACGACTTCACCAGTCGTACAACCCGATGCGCCAATTGAAGTACCTTTAAAGATAGTTCCGTCGGCAAGGGCTAAAATTGCTGGGGTGCTCAAACCAAAGCTCCTGAAATTTAGGCTGTAAAAAAGCGAGTAGACGAAAAAAAAGGAAGGTTAATTTTTAAACCTACCCTCCTATGTCTGCTCGCTTGAACTTAACACGGCATTATACGCAGAACCACCCCCCAAGTCCAATAGCTTTACAGCAAAAGTATGAGATAAATGGCTTGCTTTTTGCTTGAAAGTCTGTTTTACGAACAACGTAAAAAAATGTAAGCAATTAAGAATTGTCTAACAAATCAAATCTTAATTTTTATCAAAACTACTAATATGGATGAGTCGTAATATAACTATAGGAATAAGACACATGACTACAGCAGCGAAATCTTCCCAATCCAAGAAAAAGATCAATACCGTGGTTTCAGAAACGACTGAACAGCTTGAAAAAGTAGCAGCTGAAGCCAAAGAACAGGTGGTGGAAACCATCGAAGAAAGCAAAGAGAAACTTGAAGTCGAAGCGAAACAGCTGGGTGATACTGTGCAGGAGCAGTTACGTCAGTTGAAACAGGATCTGTTGCAACGCATCGATACTTTGAAAGAGCAGTTATTTGGTTCGCAAAAAGAACTGACTGAATTAACCAGCTTTATCAAAACCGAATTTACTGCAGTCATTGAAGACTTATCCAATATGGGTAAGGAACTGAAAGAAGATGTCAGCCAGATCTCGACCAAACATAAAGAGCATCTGACTGGTACATTCAAGCGCTCAAAAGACAGTACCATTGAAGTTCTAAAAAAGGTCAAACCCATGGTAAAAGCTGAAAGTTCAGAAAAAAGCCCTGAGCTGAAGAGTTAAGGGAAGCCGCTGATTTAAATTGCATGAAAGGAGAACTGGATACGTTCTCCTTTATCTTTTTGAGGCAAAACGGACTCACAATAATAATGAAAGGGGGTCACGATGCAGCAGCATTATTTTGTAGGTGTACTTTGTTTACTGACGCTGATTATGATGCTTAATCTGGAAAGTTGGTTGATGCGTGCACTTTATCTCGGTGTGATGATGTTATGTCTGGGATTCTTTGGACTAACTTTTGGAACGATTATCCTGATCATCTTCACGTTAACTGTAATTTTTTATGCCGCGGTAAAATCAGTGCAGGACAATTACCGCTTACATCACTAAAATGTCGAAAACAATTAAAATGAACTCTTAGTCTATCAGCTTAAATAACGTTTAAATCATTATCAAAATAGCCAGCCCTAAGTGTTGAGAGCAGGCTAATTATTTCAATTTAATATTGACCTGAATCTACGTAGAGAAAATACAGAAAAATATTTTCTTCAAGCTATAACAGCGAACTTTGAGCGGATGAGCCGGAAAAGCCCATAAAAAAACGTGAGACTTTAATGCTCACGTTTTTTAATATCTTTGTTATCCAGCAAATGCTTTTAATCTGCATTAAAAGACATGCAGCCAATCCCGTTTATTGTGGAAGTCTGCTTCTGGGCTGCTGTGCTGCATCGCAAAGTATTGATCACCTTGTGAGGTTTTTAATACTGCTGTCAGACCAATAAACAGGTCTGCCCATTTAAGTTTATGCTCAACCATAAACTCGGTCAGATCCAGACTGACATTCAGACCATAATGGGTACGTTTAAGCTGATTCAGTTCGATATCGTATGCAGCAGGTGGCGGCATATCTTCCGGATAGCGATATTCCTCAAACTGATAGGCTTGCCAAGCCTGAGAAGGAGAGAGATTGATTTCACGATAATAATCTTCACCCTGAACCCCGATAAAGATTTCAAAGCAGGTCTGTTCCCACAAAAAATTACGACGGGGATGTGCAGTAACCATTTCTGGCCACAGCACGTACTGGTTGGGATCGCGCAACCAAAATCCGACATTCAAGCTGCATGGATTTTGCTGTTCGATGGCACCGACCAATGAGATTGCCTGAAAACGGCGATCAAATGCGCTGAGTTCGTAACTGGCCATAAATCCTGTACTTAGTTAGAAAGATGGGCAAAACGGACAAGATTGGATAACTTCTGGTTTTGCTTTGGTGCTTTCTTGTAAAGCAGCGCAATTTTACCAATAGTTTGTACCACTTCAGCACCTGTAGTTTCTGAAAGTTCAGCAATGAGTGCTGCACGTGCTTCACGGTCTTCAGCCACCACTTTTACTTTAATGAGTTCGTGATCATTAAGGGCACGATTTAGCTCTTCAACTACAGATTCAGTTAAGCCTTTGTCACCAAGCATTACAACCGGGTTTAATGCATGTCCAATTTGACGTAAACGCTTACGTTCCTGAATAGATAAAGACGCCATGAGAGATAACCTGATTTTTAAAACGGCTTAGTATAGCAAAAGCGAAAAATAAACGCTGTAAATTCTCAGGAAATAATCACTTGTAAATAATCGCAAATTACACCG
Organism: Acinetobacter sp. YH12043; assembly: GCF_013419915.1. NCBI lineage: Bacteria > Pseudomonadati > Pseudomonadota > Gammaproteobacteria > Moraxellales > Moraxellaceae > Acinetobacter > Acinetobacter sp. YH12043. The sequence continues at coordinate 70,227 of NZ_VOZD01000015.1, read as the reverse complement.
GAATACTCAGATTTAGATACACATGTATACTGCAAAAAATGTGTTTTTCCCGTACAATGAATCATTAGAAGTTTTTTTTATTTAGAGAGTTATGGCAACACGCATTACCAACCAAAAGTTATCTAAAAGTAGTCGTGCGTGGATGAGAGAGCATCTTGATGACTTTTATGTGAAAAAAGCACAAAAAGAAGGTTATCGTGCCCGTGCTGCGTACAAGTTGCTAGAAATTCAGGAAAAATACGGCATTATCAAACCCGGCATGACGGTAGTGGACTTGGGTGCTGCCCCAGGAAGCTGGTCCCAGATTGCCGGAAAACTGGTCGGTGATAAAGGTCTGGTGATTGCATCAGACATCTTGGAAATGGATGCGCTACCTGATGTGACTTTCTTGCAGGGCGATTTCCGTGAACAAGAAGTATTCGATAAATTGTTAAATATTTTAAACGGACGCACAGTAGACGTTGTAATTTCAGATATGGCCCCCAATACATCAGGTAATAGAGCTGTAGATCAACCTCGTCAGATTTATTTATGTGAACTTGCTCTGGATTTTGCCAACAAGGTACTCGGTCCCAAAGGACAGTTTGTAGTGAAAGTATTCCAGGGTTCAGGTTTTGATGAATTTCGTAAAGAAGTCGTCAACAGTTTTGATGTATTGAAGACGATTAAACCTGCTGCATCACGTGCCCGTTCGAAAGAAGTGTTTCTGGTCGGACAGGGACGCAAGAAGACTTTGAAATAAAGTTTACTTGCCAACACGTTAAAAATTGTGCATTTTGTAGGTTTTTACATTATTGCAAATTGATTTGCAGCTTATTGATTAAGGTCACCCTTCGAGGGCATGATCAAATTAGATTGGAATGGGAAATAAAGCTTTGAGCGATCTTTTTAAGAATGCCGTATTGTGGCTCGTGATACTGGGTGTGCTGGTGTTAATCTTCAGCAACGTCAGTGACCGCAATCAACCGACTACAATGAACTATTCGGAGTTCGTTGCCGCGGTCAATGCTGGCCAAATTAAACAAGTTACAATTGATGGCGAAAGAATTCGCGGTGAAAAATCAAACGGTTCAGAGTTTGAAAGCATTCGCCCGGCAGTTCAAGACCCAGAACTGATGCCAAGCCTGATTAAAAATAATGTGGTCGTTGAAGGTGAAGCGCCTCAACGTCAAGGCTTGCTCATGCAATTGCTGATTGCAAGTTTCCCTGTGCTTCTAATCATTTTGTTATTCATGTTCTTTATGCGCAACATGGGTGGCGGTGCAGGCGGCAAGAATGGCCCAATGAGCTTTGGTAAATCTAAAGCGAAAATGCTATCTGAAGACCAGATCAAAGTAACATTTACTGATGTGGCGGGTTGTGATGAAGCAAAACAGGAAGTAGTCGAAATTGTTGACTTCCTAAAAGATCCTGCAAAATTCAAACGCTTGGGTGCGACTATTCCTAAAGGCGTCCTGATGGTGGGTCCTCCAGGTACAGGTAAAACCTTGCTCGCTAAAGCCATTGCAGGTGAAGCAAAAGTTCCATTCTTTAGTATCTCAGGTTCTGACTTCGTTGAAATGTTTGTGGGTGTCGGTGCATCTCGTGTACGTGACATGTTCGAACAGGCAAAACGACATGCACCATGTATCATCTTCATTGATGAGATTGATGCAGTCGGTCGTCATCGTGGTTCAGGTACAGGTGGCGGTCATGATGAACGTGAACAGACTTTGAACCAGATGCTGGTGGAGATGGACGGTTTCGAAGGCAATGAAGGTATTATCGTCATCGCAGCAACTAACCGTGCTGACGTACTGGATAAAGCCTTACTTCGTCCAGGTCGTTTCGACCGTCAGGTAATGGTAGGTCTGCCAGATATTAAAGGTCGTGAGCAAATCCTGAATGTACACTTGAAGAAACTTCCTTCTACTACAGGTGTAGATGTCAAAGTTCTTGCTCGTGGTACGCCAGGCTTCTCAGGTGCACAGTTGGCGAATCTTGTAAACGAAGCGGCATTATTTGCTGCCCGTCGTAACAAGAACACAGTCGATATGCATGACTTTGAAGATGCGAAAGACAAACTGTACATGGGTCCTGAACGTAAATCGATGGTACTTCGTGAAGAAGAACGTCGTGCTACGGCTTACCATGAAGCAGGTCATGCGATTGTGGCAGAAATGCTTCCAGGTACAGACCCTGTGCATAAAGTTACCATCATGCCGCGTGGCTGGGCATTGGGTGTTACCTGGCAGTTGCCTGAATTTGACCAGACTAGCCATTATAAAGACAAAATGTTGAATGAACTTTCAATCCTGTTCGGTGGTCGTATCGCAGAGGAAGTCTTCATTAACCAGATGTCGACTGGTGCTTCGAATGACTTTGAACGTGCAACTAAAATGGCACGTGCAATGGTGACCAAATATGGTATGTCGGACAAGTTAGGCGTCATGGTCTATGAAGATGACTCTCAACAGTCATTTATGGGTAGCATTGGTACCCGTACGATTTCTGAGGCAACCCAACAACAGGTAGATGCGGAAGTTCGTCGCATCATTGATGAGCAATACAAGGTTGCGCGCGATATCCTTGAAAACAACAAAGATATTGCCCATGCCATGGTGAAAGCGCTACTTGAATGGGAAACAATTGATCGTGAACAGATTCGTGACATTATGGAAGGTCGTGAGCCAAAACCACCTAAAGTTTATGTTTCAGACAATCCAGTGATTGATGTAACACCGACTGATGGTCCAATGACTCCTCCGCCATTACCAGCGAACTAAGTTAAAAATTAAAACCACCTTCGGGTGGTTTTTTTATGGCCATTGTTTTGTCATATCTAGTTGAATGCTATAGTCAATTCATAAAAATCACTGAGTAAAAATAAGAATGACTTTACCTGTTCTGGAATCCAGTATTTATCAGCTACGTTTGGAGCCACTGAGCTGGGAACATTTTGCAGACTTAGAAAATGCATGTGCCGAAGGGGACTTGGGGGAAGTGTTATATAATTCGGTACCTTACCTACATAAACTTAAACACTACTTTACCCAAGCTTTTGAACAGCAGTCCAAAGGTGAAAGAATGGCTTTTGCTGTGATTGATCTGAATTCGGGTCGCGCTATTGGTACCACTAGTTATCATGATATCAAGCCGGAAATTCCACGTGTTGAAATTGGCTTTACCTGGTATGCCAAACCTTATCAACGAACCTATGTAAACCGGGTCTGTAAATATCTTTTGCTGCAGCATGCATTTGAAGAGCTGAATGCTCAAGTGGTAGGCTTTCGGACTGATCATCTGAATCTTAAAAGTCAAAAAGCTATTGAAGCTCTGGGTGCCAAACAGGATGGCATCATTAGATGTCATATGCTGCGTAAAGATGGCATGACACTCAGAGATAGTTATATCTATAGTATTTTAAAAAGCGAATGGGTTGATGTAAAAGCGTTACTGCAATCCAAGCTGATGCAATATTCCAATAAGAACTATTTTGAAATCTAGCTATTGAATAGATTGAGCTTTGCTTTATTGATCTTTCCATAAGACAATACCGGGGTTATTGTGAACTAGGATTGAACCATGCAGCTGAAGCCACTACGACCACAGATCTGGACTTTCGGTCATTTGAAACTGGATTTGTCTCAGCCGCATGTGATGGGAATTTTAAATGTGACTCCGGATTCCTTTAGCGATGGGGGGCTGCACAATCAGAAAGATCAGGCAGTAGTAAAAGCCCTGGAAATGATTGCTGATGGTGCCACCGTAATTGATGTGGGTGGTGAATCTACACGTCCAGGTGCATCAGTCGTGGAAGTTGAAGAAGAAATCCGTCGTGTTGTGCCTGTAGTTGAAGAACTGGCCAAGCATGATGTGATCATCTCGATTGATACTTCACAGCCAGAAGTGATTAAAGCAGCCGTGAAAGCGGGTGCACATATCTGGAATGATGTACGCGCGCTCACTCGTCCACAAGCGTTAGAGACGGCAGCAGAACTGAATATTCCGGTGATCATCATGCATATGCGTGGTGAGCCGACTACGATGAATAATCTGGATCAGTATGATGATGTGACTCAGGATGTGATTCGGGAACTGTCACAACGGGTTCAAGATGCTCTAGATGTGGGTGTTAAAGCTGAACATATCATGATTGATCCTGGTTTTGGATTTGCAAAAAATGCCCAGCAAAATTTAAAGCTGTTGCAAGAGTTTTATAAATTGACAGAAATGGGCTATCCGATTTTGTCTGCTTTATCCCGCAAACGTTTTATTGGTGCTGCTCTGAATGGTGCAGAACCACAAGCACGTGCAGTAGGTTCGGCTGCGGCGCATTTGCTGAGCATTCAGCAAGGTGCCTGTATGGTTCGAGCACATGATGTCAAGGTAACAGCAGACGCCATCAAAATCTGGAAAGCTATGCAAAATGTCTAAATCTGGGCTGAAAGACATATAGGAGCACAAGCTGTTTGGCTTTTAAACAGCAATGTGCTATACAGGCACGCTTAAGTTAGATTGTCATCTTTTAGAGTGCCTGTAATGTTTGCAGATTTACTTCTCCCCATGTTCGATGATGAATATTATCCCGATATTCTGGTTGCAGAAATCAAGCAACACATCGAACGTTTTGCTTCAAAAGTATCTAAATCCGGTTTATCAGATCAGGATGTATATCAGCTGGCCCATGAGACTGTGGCAGACATCAATGCCATGAAGCCACAGTTTGAAGATCTGGACTCTTCTCTGGATGATACTGCCGCAGACTATATTGCCGAGGCCATGATGATGGTCGTGCAAGAGCAGGGTCTGTTTGATATTGAAATGGAAGAACTGGTCGTTAATCGCGAATGGTAAAAAAAGCCCTGTTAAACAGGGCTTTTTTTTAATAATCTGAAAATACGTCTTTTAAATTTTTATAATGAATTTCATCCAGTAATTTCTGCTCTTCCAGCATGCAGCTATGATGCAAATCCAGATAATACTGTTTTAAATCTTTTTGATAAGGCACCGGTTCCGGCTCTTTGCTTTGCGATTGCTGATAAGACCAGTAAGCCAGCTGACGGATTTTCTGCAAACGTACCAATAGGGTGCTGCGAGTCGAAACTCTAAAGCAGGGCTCAACTAAAACCGGTACGAGGCTACTGAAAGCAAGTAGGGCCAAACAAGGCAAGGTAATAAATGCTGAGTGAAAATACTGATAATTTATAAATGACAGAATCGCAATCAGGGTTTGCATATACAGGCAGAGTTGCAAACGCTTGGCATAGCGAACAGAACTGTATTTCGCCTGAAACTGGGCGCGCCAGATATAAGGATAGAGCATGCCGATCATTACAATAGTACCTGCACTAAGCGCCTGATATTTTGAAGTCACAAAGTCAGGGTAAAACGGCAGCGAAAAGCACAGGCAACAAAATCCTGTGATCATGATCAGAATACCAATACGTAAATACAGATAGAGATCAGTGGTCTGGTTCAAATATTTATAACGGCCATAGCTGAGGCTGCAAAAGAATGCATCAGGATGGCGTAATTGCAATCTGGCTAGATCAAAAGAACGGGATGCAGACATGGGAAGGGCACATTCTATTGGTGATAATCACGCATAAAAAAAACCAGCTGAATGCTGGAGATTTTCATTGCACCATTCTAATCAGAATTAAAATGGTGCCCGAGGCCAGACTCGAACTGGCACGCTTTGTGGGCGGGGGATTTTAAATCCCCTGTGTCTACCGATTTCACCACTCGGGCATGTGCGCAATAATAGAGGACGAAATAAAGCTTGGCAAGTAAATTTCAATACGTTTGCTTTATTTTCAAGCAATTCAGTAGTTTAAATTAAAAAATTAAATCCATAGTGCTAGATGATAAGCGTGAGAAGTCATGTAATTTTCTATTTCAGGCCGTGATTCATAAAACATTTACAGGTGCTCGTCCAGATAAGTATCGATATCGATGTATTTAATCTTCTTGCACTGCTCATGTTCCAGTTTAAACAAGCGGGTATGTAAATCCGCATAGTGCTGAAGCTGATTTTTCAATTCTTCATTTGGGGAGGTCGGCTTGGAATGAAAAAATAATTTCAGACGTAGTTTCCAGGTTTGTTGATAAGCCCAGAAACAGATGCGACGTAACTGCTGCAGTTGATATTGTTCAGTGCTATTGGTAGCAGGGCGGAACATATTTTCTTTATAGAACCGTACAAAACCAAAACTGATCCCGAAAAAGAATAGAATCCACATGGTCATACTGCTTTGTAGAAAAACCAGATTCAGCGCTTCCAGCACAATGACTACAGTGAGTTTAATCGGTGTATGTCTTAAAAACTGATAGAGGGAATGAGAAGAGTGCCGGATCTGCTTGATCACTAGTGGAACCACCAGCATCAGAAATAACAGAATAGTCAGAATTGCATAAGCTTGCGCCTGAAAGTCTGGGGCAGTTGATAGCTTAGAGGAATAAACATCTTTGAGAACCAGGCTAATCGGTACAAAGATCATGGCAGCCAGCACCCAGGGAATCAGTTCCTTGAGATCACTTAAAATACCCTTGGTCTTGATCTGGCCATAAAACAGATAATTTCTTTTGAAGGCAGCGGGATAAAGCAGTTTAAGTTGCTGCAATAAAAGATCAATCTGTTTGGTTTGCATGATAAAAAGTAAATAAGAAACTTGCCGCCTACTATAGCCAATTTACGCCAGAATGATAGAGATGATCCGGATTTTGCAATTATTAGAGTTGAAGCTAAAGATTTTAATTTTTTAGTGAGGATTTATGCGAAAATAGTCCATTGCATATTTATTTTTTAGGGACAGTTTATGACTGATCAATCTCCTGCGACGCTAAGCGACATCGAAATTTTAGACATCCTTCAAACCATGAAGAATGATGAGCTAGATACGGAAGCAAAAGAAGTTATTCGTCAGGGTGGTAAAGCGGGTCGTCAGGAAGCGCATAAACAGGCGCTGGTTGTATTGAATCAGTCATTTGAAGAAAAATTTGTTGAAGCAGTTTCTCTGGCCCTGAATCTGAATGAAGCCCAAATCAAAAAAATCCGCTATAAGAAAGACCGTATCCGTATTTTAAAAGCGCGTGGCGTTGATTACCTGGCAATTGATGGTGCGGAAACTGCCTTTGTACTGGCACAGATTGCACAGGCGATTCTACGTGAAGATGCGGTCGTCACTCATGACTTACATAATATTTTCCCATTCTGGAAAGAAGGCTGGCCAATGGTGCAATTTGATAATACCTACAAAATTTTGCAGGAAGATATCCAGATCCATTATCAGGCAGTCCTTGAAGCACTTTTATCAAAAATCTAAACTGAATTGAATGTAAAGAAGCACCTTCGGGTGCTTTTTTAATGAGAATAAAATAGGGAAAGCAGCCAACGCACAGGAAAGATAAACAGCCGCCACCAGGTGATGAGTGGATAATAAAAATATTCGCCTATTCTTAAAGTCGAATCAAATCCTTGCCGACGCCGCTCATAAGGATAGGGAGTCAGCCAGATTGAAAGTAAAATGAGCACAATTGCTAGGATCAGAAATACAGGCTGTTGATCTTGCATAAAGAAGAAATAGATTAAATATAAGGCCGAATAAAAACTCAGACAGACGAGTAGCGCAGCAATATTCATAAAAGTCTCATTATTATTGTTTTTCGAGTTTTAAAAAAATTGAAGAAGAACCAGATTATTCTGATTCTTCTGTCGGTGGCTTTTTCACTTCTAGCATACGTGTAACCAGTAACTGGTCAATCTTGAAATGATCAACATCGACAACTTCAAACTTATAACCCGCATGTAGCACAATATCTGCAGGACGTGGAATCTTGCGCAGCTTGAACATCATAAAACCAGCCAGAGTTTCATAATTCTCTTCATCTGGCATTTCATCAATTTCCAGCGCATGTTTGATGTCTTCAATAGGCGTACTGCCATCAATCAGCCATGAATTGCTGTCACGCTTAATGATCTGCTGGTCTTCTTCCAGGGGAGTAACCCAGTCGCCCATCACGGTAATCATGATGTCGGAAAGGGTAATGACACCTACGACCAAGGCATATTCATTAATAACGACTGCAAACTTTTCCTTGGTCGAACGAAAACGGTCAAGTAATTCAGATAAGGTTAGCGTATCTGGAATGGTCAGAACCGTACGGATGGTATTTTCATTCAACTGAAGTAAAGACTGATTATTCAGAATACGAACCAGAATATCCTTGGAGTCGACATAGCCAATTACATCGTCGATATTTTCATTACAGACCAGGAACTTGGAATAAGGAAATTCAGCCAGTTTCTGGCGAATACTGGCTTCAGATTCTTTCAAGGTAAAGAACACCACATTTTCACGAGTGGTCATACTGGAAGGAACATTACGTTCTTCAAGCTCAAACACGTTCTCAATAAAGTGATGTTCCTGTTTCTGTAACACACCTGCCTGAGCACCCGCATCCATTACCGCAGAAATATCCGCAAAGGTAATATTATCATCTCGGATGGTATTCACTTTAAATAAGCGGAACAACAGGTTCGCAATGGCATTGATGAACCAGGCCAGTGGTTTACAGATTTTGATAAATACCTGAATTGGATTAATCACCAAGACAGAAATTTTTTCTGGAGCGATCATGGCCAGACGTTTCGGCATCAAGTCCGCAAACAGAATAAATAATGAAGTAACTGCAGTGAAGGACAGGCTGAACGCAATCGTTTCAGTCCAGGGACCTTGATAAAATCTGGAAAGTAAATTGATGATATAAGGGCGGAAGGCGCCTTCACCTAAAATACCGCCTAAAATGGCAACGGCGTTTAAGCCGATTTGGGAAGCTGCAAAAAAGTCAGCAGAGTTTTCTTGTAAATCTAAAACTTTTTGAGCGCGAATATCTCCCGATTCAGCCAAAATTTTTAATTTGACCTTACGGGCACCTGCAAGCGCGATTTCTGTTAATGATAAAAAACCGGCCCCCGCGATGAGTAATAAGATAATCACGATGTTTTGAAAGAGGCTCACGAATCCACCTGTGGATTAATATGATCTAGCTAAAAATATTTTTAACACAAAAAAAGACTTGAGGTACAAATAAAGCAACTCAAGTCTCTAGAGTATAAGCTTAAAAATGAGCAATTTAGCTAATATTCAATTTAATAATGCGAAAATTGCGAATTATTCATTAAAAATTCACGATTTTCTTCTTCGATCATCTGACGGGCTACATACAGAATCAGCTGACGTAACCAGCGATGGGCGGGATGATGATGCAATAAAGGACACCACGCCATCTTCAATTCAAACTCAGGAATATAGAATGGTGGATCTTTAATGAGTAAGTTCTGGTTTTTGGCTTGCAGACGTGCAATACGGGTCGGTAATGTTGCTACAAGATCGACATTGGCAGCCAGAAGACCAGGCATCTGATAATGACGGGTAAATACCGAAATCTTACGTTTTTGGCCAATACGTTCAAGAGCCTGATCAATCCAGCCGAGACCCGCCTGTTTCTCAGGGTTTACCCCAAAGCCAACGCCCATACCGGTTTTCGATACCCAGATATGCTGTGCATCCAGATAGCTTTTCAGATTCAGGTTGCCCGCAGCCGGATGCTTGTTATTTAACAGGCAAGAAAAGCTGTCACGCCAAACCAGTACCTGATGGAAGCTTTGCGGAATTTCATTAAAACGGTTAATCGCCAGATCAACTTTACCTTGTTCCATGTCACGATAGGACACATCACTTGGCGTTAAGAAGTCGAGAACCACATTCGGTGCTTCTGAACGTAATGCTTTCACCAGGCGTGGTACCAGTGTGGCTTCAGCATAATCTGAAGTCATGATGCGGAAGACACGGTTTGAAGTATAAGGACGGAACTCGGTACGCGGTTCCAGAATCATGGAAAGATCCGCTAAGGCATCACGGATACGAGGTTGGAGTTCTAGTGCACGTTCTGTTGGGGTCATACCTTCAGAAGAGCGAATCAGGAGGGGATCATTAAATAAATTTCGTAAGCGACGTAAAATGTTACTCATCGCAGGCTGGGTTACCCCAAGTTGTTCTGCTGCACGCGTGACATTTTTTTCACGTAGAAGTACGTCAAGATAAATGAGGAGATTAAGATCGACCCGCTCCAGATTCATAAAAAAAATACCGAAAATAAAATTATGAAATTATATGGATTATGCCATAACTACTATAGCTTGTGTACGCAACTGATGAAAAAAAGCCCAGCTGATTGTACTGAAATACCTTTTTAGAGTCTCTTTCACCGCAGATTTTGCCAGCCTGAATCCTTCTCTATTTTTAAAAGCAGAAAGGAAATCTGGCTGCCTCTAAAACGAAAGAAAGGTATTTCTGAAAAACAGAGGGAATTAGCAAATAATGTGCCAGGTTTGATAAAAAATATTTCAACAAATAAATGAAAAATAATTCCTTTGAAATAAGTATTCTAGGTTTTAAGTCTCATAAAATAAACAAAAATTGCTGAAATTAGGCGCTGCTAAAGTCTTGCAAGACTTAAGTCTAATGAATATTTTTTGCTCTTATTGCTGATGTTTTAGACAAAATCCAATTTCAAAAATTCAAAAATAAAATATAAAATACAATAACTTATGAAAAATTGATCAATATATAATTAGACTTTCATCTACATATTTTTTAAATAAATAATGATAATTCTTGCAGAATATTGGATTAATTTTTCGAAGCCCACTAATCTTTAGCTATCCCAACGGATCGTCGAAAATCTGAACAAGTCATTGAGGGTGTGATTTGAGCGGTTCGTTGCAGAAAAATCCTAATATTAATACAGGAATATATCATGACTACATACCAAACAGCGATTGATGCAATCCGCGAATTAAAAGCGAAATTCGGTAACACTTGGGCAGACATCAGTCCTGAAGATGCTGCGCGTATGCAACTTCAAAACCGTTTCAAAACTGGTTTAGACATTGCTAAATATACAGCGGCGATTATGCGTCGTGATATGGCTGCTTATGATGCAGACTCTAGCAAATACACTCAATCACTAGGCTGCTGGCACGGTTTCATCGCTCAGCAAAAAATGATTGCGAACAAAAAATACTTCGGTACAACTGAACGTCGCTATATCTACCTTTCTGGCTGGATGGTTGCTGCACTTCGTTCAGAATTCGGTCCTCTTCCTGACCAATCTATGCACGAAAAAACTTCTGTTCCTGCATTGATCGAAGAAATCTACACATTCTTACGTCAAGCTGATGCGAAAGAACTGAACGACCTGTTCCGCGCACTTAAAAAAGCTCAAGACGCTGGTGATACAGCTAAAGCTGCTGAAATCACTTCACAAATCGACAACTTCCAAACTCACGTTGTGCCAATCATTGCGGACATCGACGCTGGTTTCGGTAACGAAGAAGCGACTTACTTACTAGCTAAGAAAATGATCGAAGCGGGTGCTTGTGCACTTCAAATCGAAAACCAGGTTTCTGACGCGAAACAATGTGGTCACCAAGCTGGTAAAGTTACAGTTCCACACGAAGACTTCATCGCGAAAATCCACGCTCTTCGCTATGCATTCCTTGAAATGGGTCTTGACGACGGTATCATCGTTGCACGTACTGACTCTGAAGGCGCTGACTTGACTCAAAAAATCCCAGTGGTTAAAGAGCCAGGCGACATCGCTTCTCAATACATCAGCTACTTAGACACTCAAGAAATTGACATCTCTGAAGCGCAAGAAGATGAAATCCTGATCAAACGTGATGGTAAACTTCACCGTCCTAAACGTCTTGCTTCTGGCTTGTACCAGTTCCGTGAAGGCACTCAGATCGACCGCGTTGTACTTGACTGTATCACTAGCTTACAAAACGGTGCTGACCTTCTTTGGATCGAAACTGCGACTCCAAACGTAGCTGAAATCGCTCACATGGTTAACCGTGTACGTGAAGTTGTGCCAAATGCGAAACTTGTTTACAACAACTCTCCATCATTCAACTGGACACTGAACTTCCGTCAACAAGCGTACGACCGTTGGGTTGCTGAAGGTAAAGACGTATCTGCATACGACCGCGCTAAACTGATGAGCGCTGAGTACGATGATTCTGAATTGGCTGCTGAAGCTGACGAAAAAGTTCGTACATTCCAAGCAGACGCTTCTCGTGAAGCAGGTGTGTTCCACCACTTGATCACTCTGCCTACTTATCACACAGCTGCTCTTTCTACTCACGAGCTTGCTCAAGGTTACTTCGGTTCTGAAGGTATGTTGGCGTATGTTGCTGGCGTACAACGTAAAGAAATCCGCGGTGGTATCGCTTGTGTGAAACACCAAGCAATGGCTGGTTCTGACATCGGTGACGACCACAAAGAAATCTTCGCTGGTGACAACGCGCTTAAAGCGGGTGACGATGCGAAAAACACAATGAACCAATTCTCTGCTTAATCAGCTCTGAATCGATTCTAAAAAAACCCTGCGCAAGCAGGGTTTTTTTATGCCTAAAATAAAAATAATAACCTTATAAATTGTTGAAATAGCTAGATGAAAGGCAAAATCTTCATATTTTCTTCATGATTCAATTTTATACATATTTTTCTGTGATCAAGCCTTGCATTCTCTAGGCCACTGCCTGAATATCCTTAAGCTGACTCAATAATGCAACGCTTTCCATAATTCATTAAATTCAAAGTGATTCAGACTTATGCTGTCTAAGTTTTTCATTCATCGTCCTATTTTTGCAGGTGTGCTGGCCATTGTAGTCATGGCCATTGGACTTTTTGCGGTGATGAATTTACCTGTTGAACGTTATCCGGATATTGCACCGCCTCGTATTACTGTGGCAACAACCTATACCGGTGCATCTGCAGAAACAGTAGAAGAAAGCGTGACCCAGGTGCTGGAACAGCAAATTAAAGGTATCGACCGCTTGCTGTATTTCAGCTCAAGCAGTGATTCCTCAGGTCGAAGCCGGATCAGCATCAGTTTTGAAAATGGTACCGATCCAGATACAGCACAAGTACAGGTTCAAAATGCGATTAACGGGGTTCTCAATCGTTTGCCAGATGATGTCCAGCGACAGGGCGTGAATGTCTTCAAATCTCTTGGCGATACCCATATGGTCATCGGTTTGTATGATGAGTCACGGCGTAGCAGCAATATTGAACTGTCTGATTATTTGACCACGCATCTGGAACAGGATATTTCCCGAATTGATGGCATTGGGGAAGTGGATGTTTTTGGTTCACAGTTCGCAATGCGCATCTGGCTGAATCCAGCAAAATTGAAACAATATAACCTGATGCCAAGTGATGTGCGGGCAGCGATTGAATCACAAAATACTCAAGTGGCAGCCGGCGCAATTGGGGACTTGCCAACAGCCGATGATCAGTATCTGAATGCCAAAGTCACATCAGGCAGCCGTTTAAAAACAGTCGAAGAATTTGAAAATATTATTGTGAAGTCTGCCCGGGATGGTAGCTTTATCTACTTAAAAGATGTTGCACGGGTTGAATTGGGTGCGGAAAATTATCAGTCATATAGCACCACCAACGGCTATCCTTCTGCCGGTCTGGGCATTTCACTGGCCTCCGGTGCCAATGCAATTGCGACGTCGAGTCTGATCAAGGCTGAAATCGAGCGACTCTCCCAGCAGTTGCCGGAAGGCTATAAAATTGCCTATCCGCGTGACAATACACCGTTTGTTAAAGAATCGATTAAAGAAGTCGTTAAAACTTTATTCGAGGCGGTCATTCTGGTCGTCATCGTGATGTTTATCTTCCTGCAAAACTGGCGTGCCACCTTAATTCCGACTGTAACTGTGCCTGTAGTTTTACTCGGAACCATGGCAGTACTTTATGTTTTGGGACTGAGTATTAATACGCTGACTTTGTTTGCCTTAGTACTGGCCATTGGCTTGCTGGTCGATGATGCCATTGTGGTGGTAGAGAACGTTGAACGTCTGATGCATGAGCAGCAGCTTACAGCCAAAGAAGCAGCGCTGGAATCCATGCAGGAAATCAGCGGCGCACTGATCGGGATTACCCTGGTTTTAACCGCGGTCTTTATTCCCATGGCATTTTTTGGTGGCTCAACCGGGGTGATCTATCGTCAGTTCTCGATTACGCTCGTGGCAGCGATGTCTCTGTCGCTGATGGTCGCACTGATTCTGACACCTGCACTTTGTGCGCTGATTCTAAAACCAAATCCAAAACCTGCCAAGTGGGCGAGTTGGTTTAACCAGAAACTGGATGGTTTGAAGCATCGTTATCTGAAAGTTTCTAATGTCACTCTACAACATAAGGCCATTAGTCTGGTGCTGTTTGCCGGATTGCTCTGCGTATTTGCTTTATTTTATCGCGCCTTACCCACCAGCTTTTTGCCGAGTGAAGACCAGGGTATTCTGAATCTGCAAATCCGGCTGCAGGAAGGCGCGCCAATGAAAAACACCATTCAGGTCGGTGAGCAGATTCGTCAGTATTTTCTGGAAGAAGAAAAGGACAATATCGACTTGGTCATGCTACGTTATGGCCGTAACTTCTCAGGTACAGGTCAGAACCTGGCGACCGGTTTTGTTGCCTTGAAGCATTGGGATGACCGTGCTGGAGAAGAAAATACCGCGCAGGCGATTCGTGAACGTGCTATGAAGCATTTTCGCAGTAACCGCGATGCTCAAGTCAATATCAGCATGCCGGCTTCAGTGAATGGTTTAGGGCAAACCGACGGCCTGGATTTCTGGATTCGTGATATTAACGGTAATGGCCGTCAGTATCTGGAAGAGCAGTTCCAGAATATGCAGGCTGGAGCAGCTCAATATAGTAGCTTTGAAAATCTGGATAAGCGTTCCAATCCGGAAAAAGCCGAACTGAAAGTCAATATTGACCAGAAACAGGCGATGGCCAATGGTCTGAGTCAATCCGCAATCAACAGTACGCTTTCAGCGGCCTGGGGGGGTAATTATATTAATGACTTTATTGATCGTGGCCGGATTAAACGGGTGATTATGCAGGGCGATGCAGAATTCCGTTCCAAACCTGAAGATCTGGCGCAATGGCATGTACGTAATGACCTGAACGAGATGGTGCCTTTCAGTAATTTCGCTCAGGTGGACTGGAGTGGTGGTCCTGAGGTGGTCAACCGTTTTATGGGCTATACCTCGCTGCAAATGCAAGCGGATATGGTCAAAGGTTCCAGTTCTGGTGAAGCGATGCAAGATGTTGAAAATCTGGTGGCAGAACAGGATGGCATTGACGTGGTCTGGAGCGGTTTATCCTTTGAGGAAAAACAATCCAGTAATCAGGCAATCTGGTTATATCTGGTGTCGATTGGTTTCATTTTCCTGTGCCTGGCCGCTTTATATGAAAGCTGGACGATTCCGACTGCGGTCATGTCCGCTATTCCTCTAGGGATTGGTGGGAATATTATTTTCAGTTTTCTGGCAGATTTTCCGAATGATATTTACTTCCAGATTGCTTTGCTCACCACGATTGGTCTGTCCTGTAAGAATGCAATTTTAATCGTAGAGTTTGCGGCATTGGCTCAGGAAAAAGGTAAATCGGTAGTTGAAGCTGCACTTGAAGGTGCTTCGCTACGCTTGCGTCCGATCCTGATGACATCTCTGGCCTTTGGTGCTGGGATTCTGCCACTGGTCTTTGCTTTTGGTGCTGGTGCAGCCAGTCGTCGTGAGATTGGAATCAGTGTTTTTGGTGGAGTGATCTTTGGAACGATACTGGTGCTAATTTTTATTCCATTTATGTACGTTTTAATTCGCCAAATGACGATGAAGAAATCACATACATAATATCAATTGAGAATATAGCATTCTAAAATCCCCGTTATAACGGGGATTTTTTTATCGGAAATAAAAAGGTAAAGATTGGCTTAAATTTAAGCATGGTGTGAAAATTGCTATAGAAATCATCTATTCATGGCGTGTGCATTCTAAAGATGCATTTGATGGGGATTTCTAATTTATGTTGTCGCGCTTTTTTATTTATCGTCCCAAGTTTGCAGCGGTCATTGCAATTTTAATGATGGCGCTTGGGGTATTTGCACTTCAAAAAATTCCCATTGAACATATGCCAAATATGGATACGCCAGCTTTAGGCGTTTCCGCAGGTTATCGTGGTGCATCGGCTGAAACAGTTGAGCAATCGGTGACCCAGATTCTGGAACAGGCGGTAAAAGGCATTGAAGGTCTGGAAACTTTTCACTCCAGCAGTTCGGTGGGACGGGCCCAACTTACGCTGCAATTTGAGCCAGGAGTCGATCTTGATCAAGCCCAGTTACAGGTTCAAAACGCCGTGAATGGTGTATTGAGCCGCTTACCTGAAGAGACGCAGCAGGGCGGAGTCAATGTTTATAAATCAGGGTATGACCAGTTTGCACTATTAAGTTTATATGATGAGAGTGGGCAGAGTAGCGTTATCGAACTTTCAGATTATTTGATGGTGCATGTAGAACCGCGTTTGTCACGTATTGAAGGTGTAGGGGAAATTGACCTGTACGGTGCAGGTTATGCCATGCGGATTTGGCTAAATCCGCATAAGTTGCAGCAGTTTAACCTGATGCCAAGCGATATCCGCAATGCCATTGAAACTCAAAACGCACCGCTGGCTTCAGGCGCAATTGGTGGTTTGCCGACGATGCAGGATCAATATCTCAATGCCAAGGTCAGTGCCGGTTCACATTTAAGCAGTGTGAAAGAATTTGAAAATATCATCGTTAAAACCACAGATTCCGGTTCATTGCTGTATTTAAAAGATGTGGCACGGGTAGAACTAGGTGCAGAAAGTTATAACCACATTAACTATACCAACGGACAGCTCTCTTCAGCTTTATCGATTACTTTGGCGCCGCGGAGTAATGCTATTGCCGTGTCCAAACAGATTCAAGACGTATTAAAAAACGCTCAGGCCAATTTGCCACCGCACTACCAGTTGCAAATGACCATGGACAAAACTCCATTTATTACCAGCTCAATTGAACAGGTAGCTAAAACTCTGGTTGAAGCCATTATTCTGGTCATTGTGGTGATGTTTATCTTCCTGCAAAACTGGCGTGCCACGATTATTCCGGCCGTTACGATTCCGATTGTAGTTTTGGCGACCTTTGCAGTGCTGTATGTCTTGGGTATGACTCTGAATAGCTTTACCTTATTTGCCCTGATTTTAGCCATCGGTCTGCTAGTCGATGATGCCATTGTAGTGGTGGAAAATATTGAACGCCTGATGCAGGACGAATATCTGGATGCCAAGGCGGCTGCCTTAAAGTCCATGCAGGAAATGAGTGGGGCACTGGTCGGTATTACATTGGTACTTACCGCAGTATTTATCCCGATGGCTTTCTTTGGCAGCATCACTGGGATGATTTATCGTCAATTTTCCATCACTTTGGTGGTAGCGATGTTGCTGTCTTTATTCGTGGCCTTGGTGATTACCCCGACATTTGCGGCACAATTATTGAAACGCAAACATCATCAGACTCGCTGGGCGCAGCGCTTTAACCATGGCATGGATCAGCTCAATGCCGGTTACCAAAAAGTTTCAGCTCGGAGTATGCGATTGAAATTCATGATGTTGGCACTGTTTGGTGTGTGCATAATGGGCTTCGGCTGGGTATATAAGCATTTGCCGGAAGGCTTGATGCCCACCGAAGACATGGGCTTTGTCATGGGGCAGATCGTCATGCCGGGCAACGCACCGCGTTCAGAAGTCGAAAAAGTCGGGCGTGAAGTACAAGACTATTTAATGAAACATGAATCAGAACGCATTCAGAGTGTAGGCGTCTGGTATAGCGGCAACAACGTTGGTGTAGGCCCGTATCGTGGGCAGCTCTTTGTGGTATTAAAAGACTGGGCTGAACGTAAAAATCCTGAAGATTCGGTCTTTGCCATTGTCGATCGAGCACAGAAACACTTTGCCAATCATGCCAATGCCCAAATTTTCTTTATGGCGCCTTCCATGTCGAGTAATGGTCGTGTAGTCGATTTCTGGTTGCAAGACCTGGATTATAAAGGAGCTGAATTATTACAGGAGACATTTGGCCAGATTGAAGCGCGTGCCCAAGGCAAATCATCGATTGAATTTTTACAGCTGGACCAACCCAAAGAAAGTGCTGAGCTGAATATCAAACTTGATGCAGAACGCGTGTTAAAGCATTCCATTCCTCAGCAAAATGTAAACAGTACTTTGGCCGCAGCGTGGGGTGGAACTTACATCAATGACTTTATTGATCGCGGGCAGATTAAACGTGTGATTATGCAGGGTGAAGCAGAATACCGTTCCAAACCTGAAGATCTGGCCTTCTGGCATGTACGCAATCAAAAAGGTGAAATGCTGTCATTTAACCAGTTTAGCAGTCTGAATTGGCAGGGCGGGCCGAACAGTATTAACCGCTATATGGGCTATAACGCTGTTCCAGTCTATGCCGGGATTCCAAAGGACAAGTTTTCCAGTCAGACCATGCAGGATGTTGAAGCATTGGTAGATGCCCAGGAAGGTGTGAATCTGGCTTGGAGCGGAGCCGCATTGGAAGAAAAGCGTAGCAGCGGTCAGGCGATTTTTCTTTATGTGATTTCGATTGCCTTTATTTTCCTGTGTTTAACCGCTTTATATGAAAGTTGGACCATTCCTGCGGCCGTGATCAGTGCCATTCCATTGGGCGTAGGCGGCAGTATCTTATTTTGCTGGGTCTTTGGTTTCGCCAATGACATCTTTTTTCATATTGCCTTGCTGACGACGATTGGTCTGTCCTGTAAAAATGCCATTCTGATTGTGGAGTTTGCTGCACAGGCAGAGAAAGCAGGAAAAACAGCTATAGCTGCAGCCTTAGAAGGAGCAAGTTTGCGCTTACGGCCTATTCTCATGACTTCTATTGCTTTTGCTGCGGGAGTGATTCCTTTGATTTTTGCTTCTGGGGTCAGTGCGATCAGCCGTCAGGAAATTGGTGCCAGCGTTTTGGGCGGGGTCATTTTTGCAACTATTTTGGTATTATTCTTTATCCCGTTTATGTATGTGTTAATCCGAAACCTGTTTCGTGTCAAAGCAACAAATAAAGTTATACAAATCAATCAGGAAAATGAGGAATACTCACTCTAGGGCGGGTATGTTTCATACCTGCATGGAATGATGGTAGGGAAATGCAGTACCAAGAAAAAATACAGCAACTTCATGAGACTCTGCTGACAGGGGAAAATAATATTCATCAGCTTCTACAAAAGCTAAATATTGCCGATCAGGCCAGAATTTTGTCTGAGCTTGGACCAGCAGAACGCTGTCACCATTTCAAGCAGCTGGAACGTCAGGCAGAAGTACTGGAGTACTTACCACTGGCCATGCAAATCCAGCTGGCCTATCAATTTCCTCTGGAGCAACTGGCCAGTCTGATGGATGCCATGCATTCCGATGACTTCATTGATTTATACAAGCAGATGCCCTGTGAAGTGCAGCAGCAGTTACTTGGAAAATTATCTACCCAGTCGCTACAAACCCTGCGAGAGCTGCATGCTTATCCGGAAGAAACAGCCGGTGCATTAATGAGTTCAGACTTCGTCACGCTTGCTCCCGAACTGAGCATGACGGAGGCGATTGAAACGCTACGTGATATTGCGGGGAATCATGACACTTTATATCTGATCTATATCGTGGATGAGAAACAGCATCTGCTCGGCGTAATTTCCTTAAGGCAAATTATTCAGGCACGGCCGGATGCTACCATTAATGAGGTCATGACCACAGATGTAGTCTATGCCACGGTGGATGAGGATCAGGAGCAGGTCGCCCGTACCTTGGCCTATTATGATTTTATTGCCTTGCCAGTGGTCGACGCGACCCAGAAGCTGGTCGGGATTATTACCTATGATGATGCCATGGATATTGCAGAGGCAGAAAGTACTGAAGATATTTTAAAATCCGGTGCAGTGACGCCTTTGAATGAACTGAGTCTGAAAACCGCACCGATTCTCAGATTGTATCAAAAACGGGTATTCTGGCTGGTCATTCTGGTGTTTGGCAGTCTGCTCTCCGGAATCGGAATTGCCCATTTTGAAGATATTATTTCCACCCATATTGTGCTGGTATTTTTCTTGCCATTGTTGGTGGGAAGCGGCGGGAATGCTGGTTCGCAATCTGCCACCTTGATGGTGCGTGCCTTGGCAACAGGCAATGTGCAGTTTAAGGACTGGTTTAGCCTGCTGGGTCGTGAATCCCTGGTTGCGTTATGTCTGGGTGGAACGATGGCCATTGCTGTATCAATCTTGGGTTATATTCGAGGTGACTGGATGGTCGCCATCGTACTTGCTTTAAGTATGTTAGGTATTGTGCTGATGGGCTGTCTGATTGGCATGAGTTTACCCTTTATTCTCAACAAGCTGAAAATGGACCCAGCCAGTGCATCAGCACCGCTGGTAACGTCGATTTGTGATGCCACTGGGGTGATTATTTACTTGTTTATTGCCTCTCAATTATTGTTTTAAATACCTAGCAATTACAGCTTAAATAGAAAAAATACTTTATGCTCAATTACATCAGCTTCATTTCTGGAAGAACCTATGCCTGATCCCGGACAAAAAAATAAATTGAGCCAACAGGATGTCATTCGTCTGGAGCGGGATCTGGCCAAGTTTGCCAATATGATGGATTCGGTGGTACGGATTCCATTTACCAAGCAGGGCGTCGGGGCAGATGCTGCTTTGAGTACCATTCCGGTAGCTGGAGATATCGCAGGTTTTGTATTGACCAGTTATGCGATTTATAAAGCCCGTCAGATCGGGGTGCCAAGTGAAAAATTAAAGCCAGTCCTGAAAATGGCCGTCATGGATGCTGTGGTCGGCTTTATTCCTGTAGCAGGAACAATATTTGATATTTTTATTCGTCCTAGCCGTAAGGCACTGGATATTGTGCATCAGCATATCCGGGACGAATACCAGATCCGTACCGATCATCATGTGGTACATCCATTTCTGCATGAAAGTTTGGAACGCAGACAACAGCAATCTGCTTTCTGGCGTAATCCTGTGGTGGCCTGGATCTGGATTCATCTACCAGATATCTTAGGAACTTTCTTTTTGATTCTGTTAATTATGGCCATTGGCTGGGGCACAATGCAGCTCTTTCAATGGTTTAAAGCCTGAAGGTTTATAAACCTAAACTTAATAAAAAAGCCTGCAAATGCAGGCTTTTTTCTATCAAGCAATCAATGCGTTGCTTAAGGGCAATCGAGTTGTTGCAAAGCAGCAACACGTTGTTCAATCGTTGGGTGAGTCTGGAACAGTGCCGCCAGACTAAAACCTTGTTCCTGACCAGCAGAAATTGCAAAGGCTTTCATTTCTTTCGGCATAGTATCCGGCATTTCTGATTCCGCCTGTAAACGTAATAACGCTGAAATCATCGCCTGTTTGCCTGCCAAACGTGCACCTGCTTCATCAGCACGATACTCACGGTAGCGTGAGAACCACAGCACGATCGCTGAAGCCATAATACCAAATACGATATCCAGCACAATGGTAATCACAAAATAGCCAATACCCGGTGCCTCACCTTCTTCACGACCGAAGATCGTACGGTCTACAAAGTCGCCAACTACACGGGCAAAGAACATGACAAATGTGTTGACTACACCTTGGATCAAGGCCAGTGTCACCATATCGCCATTGGCAACGTGACCAATCTCGTGTGCCAGTACCGCACGAAGTTCGTCTTTATTCATGCGTTCAAGCAGACCCGTGGACACAGACACGAGCGCATCGTTCTTGTTCCAGCCTGTTGCAAAGGCATTTGACTGATAAGATGGGAAAATACCCACTTCCGGCATTTTAATGCCAGCGCGCTGAGAAAGTTGCGCAACTTCTTGTAATAACCATGCTTCTGCCTGGTTACGAGGGGCATTTGGGTCAATCAGTTCAGTACCGGTTGTTTTTTTCGCCATCCATTTAGACATGAACAGGGAAATCAGTGATCCCACCATACCGAACACAAAACAGATCACCAACAGGTTGCCTAGATTCAAGCCACCCGCGCCATGGTAACTACCGACACCGAAGAGTGACAGGATAATGCCAGCTACAACCAGTACCGCGAGGTTGGTTAGCAAGAACAAACCAATCCGCATCATTGAGAAATCCTCTTATTATAAAAAAATAATCTGATTAGCAAATGAAAATCATTGAAATCAATATGGGGTGAAATGACTAAAAATTCAAGAAAAAAAATGGCCCTAGATCACAAAACACAGCTTTATTTTTTGCTGCATTTTCGCTAAGGCTATTTAGAATCAAATGATTTTGATTTATTTATTCACTTAAATAAATTTTAGCTGCTGCTGTTGCATTCGCCGTTGCATAAGAACCCATCGGTGCATCGGTATAACTGCCATCAGAATTCATAATAATCTGACGCTGATACTTGGCTGCCTGAATGTGTGAAGTACTGCTGCTATCATTGGAGTAGTTCGCTGAACTGGCAATGATGCGACCTTCACTGGATGATGTGCTAGACGTGGTTGTACTTGCACTCAGGCCATGAGTATACAGATTTTGATAACGGCTGGTCACACGGCGTACATAATCCTGAGTCTCCCGGAAAGGCGGGATTCCACCATATTTGCTGACATTGCCTTCACCGGCATTATAGCCCGCCAGTGCCAGGCTGGTATTGCCATTAAAACGCTTTAATAACCAGGCCAGATATTTAGCACCCGCCATAATGTTCTGATGAGGATCATAGGCATTGCTGACATTAAAGCGACGTGCTGTGGCCGGCATCAGCTGCATCAAACCTTGTGCACCCACAGGGGAGCGGGCATGGGTATTAAAGCCGGATTCAGTATGCATGACTGCTTTAATTAAGCCTTCAGACACACCATAAGTCTGGGCGGCCTGACGAATGATCGAATCAAAAGCGTTCTTATTCTTGCTATAGCTAGGCAAAACTGACGACTCGCTGCTGCCCCAGTTACTATAGCTATGAATATTGCTATCCGGATAATAAGTCTTCTTTTCGACCTGAAGATGATTATAACGGCTCTTCTTATTGGTCAATAAGGTACTGCCGTTTTTATCACGCAACTGATAGATGGTTTCGCCGGCATACACCAAATGACTGCAGCCCAGCATAAGCAAGCTACCGATCAGTTGACACCCCAAGAAATACGTCTTTATTTTCATTGTTTATATTTGATAAATAATAAGCTAGAAAAATTCATGGATGAGTTTAACAAAAAATTACGTAATGCACAGCCTTATACGCTGCATTTATAAACGAGTATGTAAACGGGAACAGCTGTCAATATTTTGAACATTAAAATATTTTTTTTATTTAATTTAAAACCTTAGGGTTGACAGCTTTAAGTTATTGATTTTAATTATAAAATAAATTGATTAAAAAATGATCAATTTAAAGAAAAGCCTTAAATTTTGAGGTGAACAAGTTGTCAAGTCCATTTCAATCCACAAAGTTATCCACAGCTTTTGTGGACAACTGTGGAAAAGTCCAAAAGATAAGCATCTCGCTTAAAAATTGAACTAAATCGTTCAATATATCAATCTAAATAAAACATGAAAATGAAACTAATATGGCATTTGTATGAAAATAAATTCTTTTGATGCGATACGGAACCGAATCAGCTAAAATTGCGCGGTATTTCTATTTATGGGTTATTCTCGTCTATGTACTCGCCAGTTGAATCCGAGCAAGGATTTAATTTCAAACCTGAACTGCCAACAAGCTCTGCCTACTACCGTTTGTTGAAGAAGCTTCGCCGCCAGGTCGGACATGCCATTCGCGACTTCAAGATGATTGAAGACGGCGACAAGGTCATGGTGTGTATTTCTGGTGGTAAAGACAGTTATACCTTGCTTGATATCCTCCTTCAGTTTAAACGCATTGCACCAATCAACTTTGATGTGGTGGCGGTTAACCTGGACCAGAAACAGCCCGGTTTCCCGGAAGATGTATTACCGCGTTATTTAGAAGAAAATAACATTCCGTATTACATCTTGGAAAAAGATACCTACAGCATTACCAAAAAACTGACACCGGAAGGTAAGACTTACTGTGCAGTATGTTCACGTCTGCGCCGTGGTTCTTTGTACGGTTTTGCTCAGGAAATTGGGGCGACTAAAGTGGCGCTGGGTCATCACCGTGATGATATTTTGGCAACATTCTTCCTGAACCTGTTCCATGGGGGCAGCCTGAAAGCCATGCCGCCAAAACTGCTGTCTTCTGACAAAAAGAATATCCTGATTCGTCCATTGGCCTATGTGGAAGAAAAAGACATCATCAAATATGCACAGATGCGTCAATTTCCAATTATTCCATGTAATTTATGTGGCTCTCAGGAAAATCTTCAACGTGCCATTATCAATGACATGTTACGTGAATGGGATAATGCACATCCAAAACGTCTGCACAGCATCTTTGGTGCCTTGCAAAATGTTTCACCATCTCAGTTAGTTGACCGCGAATTATTTGATTTTGAAATTCTGGATAGCCAGCGCGAATTCGATTTCAAAGGCAGCTGTTCAACTGAAGAGGCGGTAGAAGGTGAGAACCGCCGCATCAATATGGTCAATTTGGGCTTTGCAGCGGACTAATCGACCTATATAAAGTTAAGCCGATACAGGCATGGGCTACGGCCGATGCCTGAATCAAAAATAACACAAGATAAGAACTATAAAAATTGAACGGTGCGTACAAAATTCGTTAGCCTTTGCCATAATGATCATGTTATAACAAGTCACAAGCATAATAGCTTCAACCTGATGTCGTCTGGATAGTCGACACAAATGAATAAATAAATTGAGGAAAGATCATGCCTGCTTTTTTAACTGATGATTGGTTTTCGACTGTAGACACGCTCACTGCACAAGCTGGTGATTTGGATTTGCCACCTGCTTTGGCGAATCTGGCAATTAATTTGGTCGTTGCAGACACTACAGGTAATACAGAATTATCTTTGGAAGGTGGCGCGATTAAAAAAGGTTTATCTCCAAATGCGAAAACAACATTGAACATGGATGGTGAAACCTTACGTAAAGTTTTCCTTGAGTTTGATATGGCGGCTGCAATGCAAGCCTTCATGACAGGTAAAATCAAGGTGCAAGGCGATATGTCTCAATTGATGGCATTGCAAACAGCGAAGCCAAGCCAAGCACAAAAAGACCTGTTCAAGAAAGTACTTGAAAATACCACAGCTTAATAGTCTTGATCTAAAAAGCTGTAGTAACAAAAAAAGCTTACCCTGAGGTAAGCTTTTTTTATGGCTGAATAACTAGATTTAAATTGATCAGGCTTAAATATTCACCAGCTGTGGAGTAGTCTTGATGTGTTCCAGATAGGCACGGATACGGGTCACGTATTGCAGGGCCTGACGGT
Source organism: Acinetobacter sp. YH12043 (assembly GCF_013419915.1). Taxonomy (NCBI): domain Bacteria; kingdom Pseudomonadati; phylum Pseudomonadota; class Gammaproteobacteria; order Moraxellales; family Moraxellaceae; genus Acinetobacter; species Acinetobacter sp. YH12043. Next base: position 44,899 of record NZ_VOZD01000015.1, on the reverse strand, counting down.
AACGACCATTACTGGCTTTATTCTGTTCCAGATAAGCATACAGGTTTACCCAGTTATTCGGATTCTTGCCTTGGGCCTGAATACGTTTTTGCAGCTGATTCACAGCACCTGGGCCCATGTTATAGGCAACTAAAGCAAACCAGTTACGATCCGGATAAGGGATATGTTCATAACGGCTCAGCATCTGGTCATAGTATTTGGCACCCCCATCAATACTTTCGCCTGGGTCTGTCCGGTTACTAACCCCCATCGCTTTTGCGGTAGAGCTTGTGAGCATCATCAGACCGCGGACACCGGTGGGAGATACGGAGTTTGGCTTTAGATAGGATTCCTGGTAACCGATCGCGGCGAGCAGGTGCCAGTCCAGATCGTACTGCTGAGCAGATTTCTGGAAGCTCGCCTTGTATGTGGGGAGGCGCTGGTTCAGGTCCTGTTGAATTTCATCCCAAGAATGTTCTTCTACCACATTCTGATTGTAGAAGGATGCAAGCTGCTTGATCGCACCGCTTTGTTTGCCTTGACATACAAAAGCACTGGCGGTTTGACTCAAGGGATCACTGGCTGATTTAAATACCAGATTCAGATTGGCATTCAGTCCATTACTGGCCAGTGAAGACTCATCACCACAAGTGGCAGAAAAAGCCGTTAAACGCTGTTGTTCAATCGTACCCAGATCAGTCGTGGTCATGGCCAGATTGGCTTTGCCCTGCGCTACCCATTTCAGGGCCGTGGCATTATCCGGAACAGTTTTAAAATCCAGCTTAACATTCAGGCTGTTGGCATAGTTGCGAACCAGGTCATAACCAAAACCATGCTGATGTTGTCCATCCTGAAACACAGTCGTTGGACTTTGAACTGCGACGACGGTGAGTTTGTTGCTATTGACCACATGATCATATTGAAGTGTGGTTTTAGTGGCATTGATACTATGAAAGGGGATAAGTGCCGTACTCAGTACCAGTGCTTTTACAGGGAGAGAAGAGATAAAAGAGCTAAGGCAAAGCCTCGACCCAGTGGTTGAACTACTGTGCATGTTGTCTCCGCTACAAGTAATTTATGCCCTAAAAATCACAGCCAATACTAGCCAGAAACTTTTAAAAGTTTGATAAATTCAATAAGGGTTGGGCAGTCATGACGTCATTCAAAAATGACTAAATTGATCGGGAAATATGTAGAAAAACTACATAGATTAAAAAATAAGCGATTCCAAAAGTAGGGTGCATATTAAAGATCAAAAAATGAATTGTCAAATTTTGTACATAATTTATTTTTTAAATGTAATTTAAGTTATTAAATTTATTGAAGAAAAAAATTGCATATTCTGGCTTGTCCTAAAACTCCAAATAAAATAAGCTCTTAATGTCTAAAAACTGGTTCAAAATTGGCAATTAAAATACATGAAATCTAACCTGATTACCCGTGGTGGACATGATAAATTGGTGGCAGAACTTAAAAATCTCTGGCATGAAGAACGTCCTGAAATTACCAAAAAAGTGAACTGGGCAGCCAGTCTCGGCGACCGTTCGGAAAACGCAGATTACCAGTATAACAAACAGCTTTTACGTAAAATTGATCGTCGGGTTCGTTATCTGGGCAAGCGTCTGGAAGAGCTGCGAATTGTTGATTTTTCTCCTGAACAGGAAGGCAAAGTTTATTTTGGTGCCTGGGTCGAAATTGAAAATGAACAGGGTGAGCAAAAGAGCCTTCGGATTGTGGGCGTCGATGAAATTTATGATCATCATCCGCAGCATATTTCGATTGATTCACCCATGGCACGTGCCCTGTTAGGCAAGTCAGTGGATGATGAAGCTGAGGTGATGACACCATCCGGCAAGAAACTCTGGTTTATCAATTCAATTCGCTATGAAAAGCCAGAAAATTCAGAAGATTAATGAAATTGATTTTATTTTGTGCAGTTGATGCAGAGAAATTGGAAAAATATTTGCCAAGCGCAATTTTTATTTATATGATGGCGGCCATGGAAGCGTGGCAGAGCGGTTTAATGCACCGGTCTTGAAAACCGACGAGGGCTTATACCCCTCCGTGAGTTCGAATCTCACCGCTTCCGCCAGATACGAAAACCCCGATCATTGATCGGGGTTTTTATTTTTAACTCATTAAAATGATTTTAAATTTTCATTGTTCAAAATGATGTGAACATTAAGGCTAAATTCATTCTGAAAATAAAAATATCAGCCCCTAAATCTTATGTATAAAATTTTATCTACTCTAAAATTTTCGTCTGATTTTTGACTGAATGAACTGATTTTTACAGAAGTTTTGCGAAAATTTATTGCCAAGAAACAGAAATATTTATATGATGGCGGCCATGGAAGCGTGGCAGAGCGGTTTAATGCACCGGTCTTGAAAACCGACGAGGGCTTATACCCCTCCGTGAGTTCGAATCTCACCGCTTCCGCCAGATACGAAAAACCCCGATCATTGATTGGGGTTTTTTATTGTCTGATCATTGGGGTTTATAGGTCAGACTCAGATAGAAGGCTGCCCTGAATTTCCTGTTGTATCCATGCAACAAATTTTTCAATCAGCGGTGAGCTTTCCTGACTGGAATGGACCAGATAATAGCCTCGTTTCTTTTCTAAGGTCTTACTGGATACCAGCACCAATTCCTGTCGCTTTAATTCTTTTTCAATTAGCATTTGCGGGATCAAGGCCATTCCCATGCCATGGCTAGCCACTACAGCGAGCATAGAAAACAGTTCATGTCGTTGCCCCTGCAAAGGATATGGATGTTGGATCTGATGTAGCTTGAACCAGTCTTCCCAGATATTCGGCCGGGTGGTTTGCTGTAATAAAGGGAGTTGAACCAGTTGTTCAGCACTTAAGTCATAGCTGTAGTCATTAATCTTTTGTGCATCGGGAAAATACTGTTGAATCAGGTCAGGTGCACAGACAGCAACTACATCTTCATGCATTAGAAAATGGCTATGCGTACCAGGCCATTGTTCGACCTGTTGAGGTGTTCCTGCATAAATAGCAGCATCGAAAATCTGTTCCTGAAACAGAAAAGGGCGGGTGCTGGTTTCCAGATGTATCGTAATTTCAGGATACAGCCGATTAAAGCTCTGGAGTTTAGGTAATAGCCAGCGAGTCGCAAACGTAGGCACTACGCCCAGTTTTAAAGTACCGCCGCGCCCTTGATGCGTAATGACATCCAGTGTTGACTGTTCCAGTCCTTTGAGATGCGGAGTGATACTTTTTAAATATTGCTGTCCAGCATGATTGAGTTCTACACCATGCCGCGTACGGGTAAATAAAGCCGTGCCTAAATACTCCTCCAGTTGCTGGATCTGGCGTGAAACTGCACTTTGGGTTAAAAACAGTTCCTGTGCAGCATAGGTATAACTGGCATGACGTGCAGCAGTTTCGAAACAGATCAGCGCTTGCAGGGAAGGTATTTTTCTACGCACCTGTTCCTCCTTGAACTTAAAATGGTCAGATATCAATAAATGGTATATCAATCTAATACTACTATACGACTTTGGTATAAAAAATAGGCAAATTAGCTATGAAAATAATTTCTAGAAATAGCAACTTATATAAGGTATGCATAAAGTGCATAGCTACATGCAAATTTATTGTTTGAACAAGTCATGATTCATGCCTAGAGTCAATCTGAAGGATAAAACAACATCATCTAATAGATGAAGGATTGGCAGGGAATATTATGAATCAAATGGTCGATACGAAAAAAACCAGCAAAGTCTATTTTAACTGGCAGGATCCATTTTTACTGGAACAGCAACTGACTGAAGAAGAACGCATGATCCGTGACAGCGCGCATGCGTACTGTCAGGGACAGTTACAGCCGCGTGTATTAGAGCAGTTCCGTCATGAAAAAACCGATCCAACGATTTTCCGTGAAATGGGTGAACTGGGTCTGCTGGGTCCAACCATTCCTGAGCAATACGGCGGTGCAGGTTTAAACTATGTCAGCTATGGTCTGATTGCTCGTGAAGTAGAACGTGTAGATTCGGGTTACCGTTCTATGGCCAGCGTGCAAAGTTCTCTGGTGATGGTGCCCATCAATGAATTTGGTTCTGAAGAACAGAAACAGAAATATTTGCCAAAACTGGCGACCGGTGAATATATCGGTTGTTTCGGTCTGACTGAACCAGATCATGGTTCAGATCCGGGCAGCATGATTACTCGTGCCAAAAAAGTCGATGGTGGTTACCGTCTGACGGGCGCGAAAATGTGGATTACCAACAGTCCGATTGCTGATGTCTTTGTGGTTTGGGCGAAAGAAGTGTCTCCTGAAGGTAATGTGGGTGATATTCGTGGCTTTATTTTAGAAAAAGGCTGGGAAGGGCTTTCTGCACCAGCGATTCACGGTAAGGTCGGTCTGCGTGCTTCGATTACCGGTGAAATCGTGATGGACAATGTTTTTGTTCCAGAAGAAAACGCGTTCCCGGAAATTCGTGGTCTAAAAGGTCCATTTACCTGTCTGAACAGTGCCCGTTATGGTATTGCCTGGGGTGCGATGGGTGCAGCTGAATTCTGTTGGCATACAGCGCATCAATACACCATGGACCGTAAACAGTTTGGCCGTCCATTGGCTGCGAATCAGCTGATCCAGAAAAAACTGGCAGACATGCAAACTGAAATTGCATTAGGTCTACAAGTGGCTTTACGTTTTGGCCGTATGAAAGACGAAGGCATTGCTTCAGTAGAAGGCACTTCACTGATCAAGCGTAATAACTGTGGTAAAGCTTTAGACATTGCCCGTTTAGCGCGTGACATGATGGGTGGTAACGGGATCTCTGATGAATTTGGTGTAGCTCGTCATCTGGTGAATCTGGAAGTGGTCAACACTTATGAAGGGACCCATGATGTACACGCCTTGATTCTAGGTCGTGCGCAAACAGGTATTGCTGCATTCTCCAATTAAAAAAGGAAACTTTTTCGTGCAGGGTATGGCTTTCAATCGCCTAACCTTGCGTCATTTTCTTACTCCAATTACACTCCTTTGCCGAAGTGATGTTTGACTTCGGCATTTTTTATATCTCTATGTTTGCAAGAATTCATCTAAAGCTTGAGTGAAAATAGTCACATTCCGGTTGACGCGGTATGATAGACAGATTCAGTCATTGGAACAGATTATGAAAATTGTCGCAGATGAAAATCTGGCATTTACCGATTATTTCTTTGCAGAATTTGGCGATATTCAGCATCGTGCAGGAAGAACTCTCACTTCGGAAGATGTAAAAGATGCCGAGGCTTTATTGGTCCGTTCCGTGACCAAAGTCAATGCAGCATTCGTACAGGACAGTCAGATTAAATTCGTCGGCAGTGCCACCATTGGTACAGATCATCTGGACATTGCTGCACTAGAACAACAGAACATCCGCTGGAGCAATGCGCCCGGCTGTAATGCACAGGCAGTGGCTGAATATGTGATTACGGCTTTATTATATTTACAACCCCAATTGATCAATGCAAATAAAGAATTCACCTTGGGCATTATTGGTCTAGGAAATGTCGGTTCGCGTTTGGCAACAATGGCCAAATTGCTGGACTGGAATGTGATTGCCTACGATCCCTTTGTGCAGCGCGATCAGGTTCATCAGGTTGAATTTGAACAACTGCTAAAAACTGCAGATGCCATTTCCATTCATGTACCTTTAACCAAAACAGGTCAGCATCCAACTTATCATTTAATTAATGCTAATGCTCTTGGACAAATGAAACCTGAAGCCATTTTAATTAATTCAGCGCGTGGGCCAGTCATTGAAGAAGCGGCGCTAATTGCTGATATTCAGGCAACTCAACGTCAGGTGGTACTGGATGTCTTTGAGCATGAACCGGAAATTTCTGAACAGCTGCTGAATCTGATTACTTTGGTGACGCCGCATATTGCAGGTTATAGTCTGGAAGGTAAGGCACGCGGTACTCAAATGATTTACGAGGCATTTTGCCAGACTTTTGGCTTTGAGATTAATAAGCAGTTTGAAAGCCAGTTGCCTGTCTGTGTACAGTTTTTCCAGAACCAGGATTTAAAACTGGCGCTACAACAGCATTTAACCCAGATCTATGATATTGCCCGTGATGATACCAATCTGCGTGCCTGTTTAAAAGATGGCAAAGTCGATCAGAAAGCATTTGATCATTTACGCAAGACTTATCCTTTACGCCGTGAATGGGCCGCTCATGGAGGGCCAAAGGCATGAGTCAGATTGTATCTTATCAACCGACCTGCGACTTAAAAGCCATTAAAGCACGTGCCAACATGTATGCCCAGCTCCGTCAGTTTTTTGCTGAACGTGACGTGCTGGAAGTAGAAACCCCGATTTTATCTCAGGCTGGTGTGACCGATGTGCACCTGGCTTCGATTCAGGCCCAGCGTCATGTCATGGGTAAGCTCGGCACACATTATCTACAGACCTCACCTGAATTTGCCATGAAACGTTTATTGGCGAGTGGTAGTGGACCGATTTACCAGATCTGTAAGGTGTTTCGGGATGATGAACACGGCCGCAAGCACAATAGTGAATTCAGCATGCTGGAATGGTATCGTCCGGCCTTTAGTCTGAAAGATCTGATGTTTGAAGTGACAGATCTGTTAAATGTGACGCTTAAGGCACGTTTTGGAGAAATCCGCCCCACTGTGCTCAGCTATAAACATGCCTTTATGGATCGCCTGGATCTCAATCCTTTACAGGCCACTTTGCAGCAACTCAAAGATTGCTGTCGCAGGGTAGGTCTCAATCTGGACTTGGGGGATGACCGTTTAGGGTATATCGACCTTTTATTCTCGCATATGGTCGAGCCAAGCCTGGGTTTCGATGCGGCTGTATTTCTGACAGATTTCCCACCGGAACTGGCATCATTGGCTAAAACCAGAATCGATGAAGATGGGGAGCTGGTTGCTGCCCGTTTCGAGCTGTATATAGAAGGGCTGGAACTGGCCAATGCTTATGATGAGCTGATTGATGCTGAAGTTTTGCGTTCCCGCTTTGAAGCAGATAATGCAGAACGGGCAGCGCTTGGCTTGCATGTCATGCCGATTGATGAGTATTTGCTGGCGGCATTGCCACAAATGCCGGAATGTTCGGGTATTGCCCTGGGTCTTGATCGCTTGTTGATGATTGCAACCAATCAGATGAAATTGGAAAAAGTGATTACTTTCCCTGCTGAAATTTCATAAATTAAATCCACGATTGATCAGCTGGTCATGACTGGCTGATCATTCCAGGTGCTTGCGAAATCCAATACTGTAGCTGTCAAATCCCAGTCCTTGATAAAAGGCATGCGCAGGATGGCGTTCTTCGCGATTTCCGCTGTTGAGCTGAATCATCTTGAAGCCTTGCTCTTTTGCAATCTGTTCAATAACAGCCATCAGTTGCTTGCCAATACCTTTTCCACGATAGGCCTGATCAATTACAAAAGCCTGAATCCTTAAATATCCACCGTCAAATTCCCAGGTGTATTCCTGAATAAAACCGGCATAGCCGATCACATGTGAATCCTGTTCAATAATTAGTGTCTGATAATGACTGTCTTGATGGAGATGCTCCCAACGCTGTTTGATATTTTTCAGCGTAGAGGGATAGCCAAGCTGAATCGTGAGTTGATGAACGTCATACAGGTCTTTTTCAAGATCCAGTTGACGGATGAGATAAGTCATTAGACATATTCTTAGCTAAAAATAATATCAATCATAATCAATATTTACTTTGCTTAAGTGTTACAAGTGCACAGTAGCTTCAAAGAATTATTGCTATCTATATAGAAAATCGAGATGAATGAGATTTCAGATATTAAATAAAAAGGCCCCTTGAAGGAGCCTGATGTTTAAAGTATGGCACTATGCTGTTCTTTCAGTTCTGCCAAAGCCGCAATCCGTTGTTCAATCAGCATTTCACCAATATCCGGACCTTGAATTTCCGGTGGTAAATCTTGTGCTTTGATGCTACGTACAACCTGCATGGCATCCAGCACATATTGAGCCTGAGGATAAGCACGATTTTCCAGACCCAAGCGACCGCGAGAGTCACATTCACAGGCCTGTACAAACGCTTCAACACGTTCAGGACGACGTAAAACATCTAGACGCTGTAATAAACGCCATAAAGTGCCAGGTTTTAAGTTAAAAGCCTGGTGACATTTTAAGTGTTCTTTACAAACTGCCAATGCCAGCTGTTTGGTATGAGTTGGAACTCTTAAACGTTCACATAGCTCATTTACCGGTTTGATCCCACGTTCTTCATGCATGATATGGCGTGGCAATTCTTCAACAGGGGTTAATGCCTTACCCAGGTCATGAACCAGAACTGCAAAACGAACATCCAGACTATAATTTTGGCGGCAGGCTTGCTGTAAAGACATCATGGTATGAATACCACAGTCAATTTCCGGATGATATTCAGGACGTTGCGGAATGCCATATAAGGCATCCAGTTCCGGGAACAGCACTTTTAAAGCACCACAACTACGTAATACTTCAAAATACACATCTGCATCCTGTTCCATCAGTGCGCGTGTGGTTTCTTTCCAGACCCGCTCAGGTGTCAATGCATTAAGCTCGCCCGATTCCGCCAGCTGCTTCATCAGCACCAACGTTTCTTCTGCAATGCTAAAACCCTGATGTTGATAACGCGCAGCAAAGCGGGCAATCCTTAAAACACGTAAAGGATCTTCGACAAAAGCTTCTGATACATGACGCAGTACACGATCAGCCAGATCTTTTTGACCGCCATAAGGATCATAAATCTTACCTGAATCATCCATGGCCATGGCGTTGATGGTCAGGTCACGGCGGATCAGATCCTCTTCCAAGGTAACACTAATATCGGTATAAAATTCGAAACCATGATAACCATAGCCAGACTTGCGTTCGGTACGTGCCAGAGCATATTCGTCTTTGGTTTCAGGATGAAGAAAAACAGGGAAGTCCTTGCCAACAGGTTGAAAACCTTTAGCAAGCAATTGTTCCGGCGTCGCGCCGACAACCACATAATCTTTTTCGTGATAGGGGTGTCCAAGTAAATGATCCCGAACTGCACCGCCTACTAAATAAACTTGCATGAAAAAACCTCTATTCTTACAAGCATCATGCTACAGAATAGAGGTTTTCTCAAGTCAAGAAGTTACGCTGATGCGTACATTCTTTAAAGCGCGTTTTTTTCTGCTTCCTGAATTTCAGCGACAGTTAACGCAGTCATATTCACTACGCGACGAGTCGTTGCAGTTGGTGTCAGGATATGAACAGGTTTCGCAGCACCAAGCAGGATAGGACCAATGGTCACGTTATTACCTGAAGTTGCTTTTAACAGGTTAAACGAAATATTGGCTGCATCCAGATTTGGCATGATCAGCAAGTTTGCAGAACCTTTGAAACGAGAGTTCGGGAATGCAAACTGACGGATATTTTCGTCCAGTGCTGCATCACCATGCATTTCACCTTCAACTTCAAGCTCAGGTGCAGTTTCAGAAAGGATTTCATATACACGGCGCATTTTTTGTGCGCTGGCATCGTGCTGGTCTGAACCGAAGCTAGAGTGAGAAAGTAGGGCAACACGTGGAGTAATACCGAAACGACGTACTTCTTCAGCAGCCAGAATCGTCATCTCAGCAAGCTGTTCAGCCGTTGGATTACGGTTGATGTAGGTATCCGCGATAAACAGGTTGCGCTCTTCAAGCATTAATGCGTTTAAGGTGAAGAAGGTATTATGGCCATCCTGTTTGCCGATGACATTGCTGACAAAGTCCAGATGGATGTCATAGCTTGAGTAAGTACCACATAACATACCGTCCGCCATGCCATGACGTACCAGCATCGCAGCGATCAGGGTAGAACGGCGACGTGCTTCACGGTGTGCATATTCAGGCGTTACACCTTTACGTTGCATCAGGTTGTAATAGTCATCTGCAAATTTTTCGTAATCTGGGTTCTTTTCCTGATCCACGATAGTGATATTCACACCATCTTCAAGACGTAAGCCTAATTTCTTGATATTGGCTTCGATGACTGCTGGACGACCCACCAGAATCGGTTTTGCCAAGCCTTCATCCACTGCAATTTGCGCAGCACGCAGTACACGCAGGTCTTCACCTTCTGCATAAGCGATACGTTTAGGATCTGTTTTAGCTTGTGCAAAGATTGGTTTCATCATGAAGGCTGAGTTGTAAACAAACTCAGACAGACGTTGACGATATGCCGAGAAATCCTGAATTGGACGAGTTGCCACGCCAGAATCCATTGCAGCTTGAGCAACTGCAGGCGCAATTTCCAGAATCAGGCGTTGATCCAGTGGACCAGGAATCAGGTAATCACGGCCGAAAGAAGCTGATTTTTCTCCATAAGATGCAGCATCTGCTTCTACGTGTGCCATACGTGCAATCGCGTGTACGCAGGCAATTTTCATTTCTTCATTAATGGTGGTGGCACCAACGTCTAATGCACCGCGGAAGATGTAAGGGAAGCACAGTGCATTGTTTACCTGGTTCGGATAGTCAGAACGGCCAGTCGCCATGATGACGTCATCACGAATTTCGTGTGCATGTTCAGGCAGAATTTCTGGATCTGGATTCGCCAAGGCAAAGATAATTGGATCTTTGGCCATCAGTTTCACCATTTCTTTGGTGAGAATACCGGCTGCAGAAAGACCCAGGAACATGTCTGCACCTGCAATCACATCACCGATCTGAGAGGCATCAATGTCTTGTACATATGCTTTTTTAGATTCGTCCAGACCTTCACGTTTAGTTGTTAATAGACCACGTGAGTCAGCAACGATGATATTTTCTTTTTTCGCGCCAAGGGCACAAAGCAAGTTCAAGCAAGATAGGGCAGCAGCGCCGGCACCTGAAGCAATGATCTTGATTTCATCAATTTTTTTGCCGTTTAATTGCAAAGCATTCAGAAGAGCAGAACCTACAATGATTGAAGTACCATGCTGGTCATCGTGGAACACAGGAATTTTCATGCGTTCACGAAGTTTCTGTTCAATATAGAAACATTCTGGAGCCTTAATGTCTTCCAGGTTGATCCCGCCAAAAGTGGGCTCTAGAGAAGCGACAATATCAACAATCTTGTCTGGATCATTTTCAGCAATTTCGATATCGAATACATCAACACCCGCAAATTTTTTGAACAGTACGCCTTTACCTTCCATGACCGGTTTAGACGCCAATGGGCCAATATTACCCAAACCAAGAACTGCTGTACCGTTACTGACCACTGCAACCAGGTTACCGCGTGCGGTATATAGGGCAGCTGTTGAAGGATCACGTTCAATCTCAAGACATGGTGCGGCAACGCCAGGCGAGTAAGCAAGGGCTAAGTCACGTTGGTTGACCAATTGTTTGCTTGGTGTAACGCTGATTTTTCCTGGAGTAGGGAATTCGTGATAGTAAAGAGCCTGCTGCTTTAAAGATTGTTCGTCCATCTGTATCTCTATCGTTGTAAAGATTACCCAGAAAGCGGGTAAAAAATTGCATTTATGGCTCTGAATATAACATTTGTTAAGCACTTAGCCCAGTCAAAGTCGACCATTTTTGCGACAATATTATTCGAGGTAGATATAGACTTAGACTTGATATATATAAGTTTCAGCGACGCGATTCTGTTCTAAATACGCAGTTGCTTCCAGTTCAGGCAATGGCTTGGAGAAGAAGTAGCCTTGGGCAATATCACAATCTAAATCACGTAGATATTGCAGCTGTTCTTCAGTTTCAATACCTTCAGCGACGACAGTCATGCCCATGGCTTTGCCCATCGCGACCATGGCGCTGACAATTGCTTCCTGTTTATGTTCGCCAATTTTAGAGACAAAACTGCGGTCAATTTTGAGAATATCAATAGGAAAATCGGCAAGATAGGATAAAGAAGAATAACCGGTTCCAAAATCATCCAGCGAGATATTAATCTGGCGCTGCTTGATCTGGTTCAGCAGATTTTTGACAGATTCAGAGTTTTCAATCAGTGAAGATTCAGTAATTTCTAGTTCCAGACTAGTGCCAGAAATCTGGTTTTCGCTAATGGCCTGATCCAGATCATCGAGTAACTGACCACGACGCAGTTGCTGCGCCACGATATTCACAGAGACACAGATATTATGAAAGCCAAGATCATTCCATTCACGAATCTGTTTGGCAGTTTGCTGAATCACCAGACGGCCGATCTCGGAAATCAGGCTGGTCTGTTCGGCTAAAGGAATAAACAAGCTAGGTGGGATGATGCCTTTTTCTGGATGTTTCCAGCGCACTAAAGCTTCAAAGCCATAAATATGCTGGTCATTGAAATTAATTTTCGGCTGATAATAAACTACGAGTTCGCCATTTTGGATGGCTTTACGCAGATCGCGTTCAATGAAAATTCCTTGCTCTAGCAAAGCTGTATTTTCATTGGAGTAGAAATGGATAGTATTCCCGCCGAGATTTTTGGCTTCACTCAGCGCCTGTTCTGCACAGTTATTTAAATAGTCTAACTGACGACCATGATCCGGATAGAAGGCTACACCCATCGACAGGGTAATCACATAATCTTGGCCGAAAATATGGAAAGGAGCCTGGAAGGCTTCAGCAATACGTTGACAATGTTCTTGTACAGAAGGGCGAATATGCGAGATTTCATACAAAATCGCAAAGTCATCGCCATTTAGATGGGCCACAAACAAGGCTTCAGCATTGGTCAGACGTAAGCGCTGCGCCACCTGACGCAACAGCTCATCACCGCCATTATTAGACAGATATTCATTCAATGGACGGAAACGATCGATATTGAGTCGAATCACCGCCATTTTCTTGATGGAATCTTTTTGCGTCATCAGATACTGATGCAGTTGGTAGTTATAGTAAAAACGGTTTGGCAAATCAGTTAGCGTGTCATAATTTTCCAGATAAGACAGGCGCTGTTCCTGTAATTTACGCTCAGTCAGATCAGAGACAATGCCGATATAGTGAGTGATACGGCCTTCATCATCGGTAATTGCATTGATATGTAACCAGAGTGGCATCTCTTTGCCAGACAGGAATTTCTCACTCAGTTCGCCATCAAAAGAACCGATTTTCACAACTTGTTTGATGATATTGGAATGAATGCTGCGCTGCTGTGACTTATGACTCGCAGTAATATCAAATAGATATTTACCCAAGATGTCATTACGTTCAAAACCGGACAAATTTTCGAAATAAGGGTTCACTTCGATATAACGTAATTCATCATTTAGGATGAAGATCCCTTCAGCTGCTTGCTCAATTACACTGGCTGCCAGTTTCAGGCGTTCTTGAGAACTACGTTCCTGTTGAATATCACGCAAAATTCCCACCATGCGTAAAGGACGGTGAGTTTCGGGATCGCGACTGATCACCCGACCTACATCATGTACCCAACTCCAGACTCCCGGCGCTTGCTGAATCCGGTAAGTTACTTCATAGCGCTCAGTTTTCCCACGCAGATGCTGTTTCATATTGCTTTTGAATGCAGCCAGATCATCGGGATGAATCATATGTTGTAACTGCAAATGATGCTCACTGGATTTCCGTTGTACCTTCTCATCTTTATGATTGGTCAGCAAAATACTGCGGTCTTTGATATTCCAGTCCCATGGACGGATACCGGCGATTTCATGAGTCAGTTCAAGGTTTTGCTGCTGGTTTTTCAGATCAATATTAATCTGTTCAATATCATAAGTACGTTCACGAACTTTCTGCTCTAGTAGTTGATTGCTGAGTTGTAGCTCCAGTTCGATATCTTTTGATTTATTGACTTCCGTTTGTAGCTGTTTGCACAGTTCATCCGTCCAGGCGACCTGTTGTTCGGCATTATTCACCAGCAATTCATTTTCTGCATAAAGGCGGGAAGTACGGGTATGAATACGATAGGTACTATTGGCACAGAGCAGGATCACAATGACTGCAAAATTTAAGGCTAGACCAAAGACTGGATTGGCACCTGAGATATGAAAAAATTGAAAGAGTAAAAAGGGTACCAATGAAGGCAAAAATACCAGTGAAAAATAACTGAGCTTCTGGGTTAAATAAGTCAGACCGAAAGCTTGAGTCACTATTAATAGCAAGGCTGATAGAGTCAGTGCTTCTATTTCATCAAACTTAATATTGGCCTGCGGCAAGTAATAATAAATCAGGGAAATACCGGAAGCGATACAGCAACCTACCGCAAGGCTCTGAATTTGTAACCAGTAATGCGCATTTTTTAGTTGATATTGTTCAGGCTTAAAATACAGGGTATTGATGAGCCAGCACATGCTGACGGTAATTTCAGTCAGGATAAACCAGAGATTAAAGTAACTATTCGATAAGCTATATTGAATGTGATAAACACAGAAAATATAGAGGCAAATAATCATGATACTTAACAGAAAATATCGGCTATGTCGAAGCGTGTTCGCAATCTGAGCACGATGCAAGTGCTCTTTGATATAAGCCTCTTGATTATCAATCATATAATTAAGTGCCTTGTATTCGTCCTGAACGGTTTTTATCCTAGATTTTAATTTTTATTCAAGCCTGAATGATTCTTAAATCAATCAATATGTGTTTCATTATTATTGACTCAAGAGTAGAATGCTTATAAATAAAAATCAATAAAATTAATAACTAAATTTTACAATTTTGACCGCTTAAATAGTGTAATTCAAAATTGAGAGGGCAACGACAGGAGCAGTTTCGGTACGCAGGACACGTTCACCAATACACCAATTGACAAAGCCTTGCGCATTCGCCGCTAGGATTTCTGCTTCACGCAAGCCGCCTTCAGGGCCAATCAGCAAGGCAATATCCGGCGTGGCATTCACCAGAACATCAATTTCTTCTTTATTTGGCGCTAGCACCAGTTTGGTATGAGGAAGATCGGTTTCCAGCCATTTTTCAAGTGACATTGGCGCTAAAATTTTAGGAACAATGTTCATTCCACACTGTTCACAAGCGGCAATGGCTACACCTTGCCAATGATCCAGTTTCTTCTGATCACGATCATATTTCAGGCGCATCTCACAGCGTTCAGAGGTTAAAAGCTGAATTTCAGATACACCCAGTTCGACCGCTTTCTGGATCGCATAATCCATGCGGTCACCTTTACTCATGACCTGGCCAAGCAAAGCCTTAAATTTGGGTGTGCGATCAGTAGGGTTATAACTATTGACCTGTACAGCAGCCGACTTTTTGGAAACTTCAACCAGTTCAACTTCATATTCGCCACCTTGTCCATTGAACAGGGTGGCTTTTTCGCCGACTTGAGCACGTAAAACTTTAACCCAATGATGAAACACTGTTTCAGTCAGTTCTACAGTGGTATCTACTGCTAAATCAGCTTCAATAAAAAAACGTGGCATTAAAGTTTTACTCTCAAATCAGGTATTTTACTTATGCAAGACCGAGGTCTTTAACAAGTTGACGGGTTGGATCAGTGGTATTCATGGTGTAGAAATGCAGGCTTGGTGCACCGCCAGCAATCAGGCGTTCGCAGAATTTTACGACGACTTCATGACCAAAGGCTTTAATGCTTGCAGTGTCATCCCCATAAGTTGCCAGTTGCTTGCGAATCCAGCGTGGAATTTCAGCACCTGTACCATCTGCGAAGCGAATCAGGTTGCTGGCATTGGTAATTGGCATGATACCTGGCGCTACTGGAATATCAATGCCTGCTTTCTGGATACGGTCTACAAAGTAGAAGTATGCATCCGGGTTAAAGAAGAACTGGGTCAATGCCGCATTGGCACCAGCATTTACTTTATCCACAAAGTGCTGAATGTCTTTATCAAAGCTGTCTGCTTGTGGATGCATTTCAGGATAAGCGGCAACTTCAATATGGAAATGGTCACCTGAATGTTCACGGATAAAGCGAACCAGATCCTGTGCATATGGCAGTTCACCCAGGCCCACCTGACCAGATGGCAAGTCACCACGCAGCGCGACAATACGATCGATCCCTTGTGACTTGTATAGATCAAGCAGTTCCGCAATACGCGCTTTGTCATCACCGATACAAGACAGGTGAGGGGCAACGGGTGTATCTTTACCATTAAAGTCATTGATCGTAGATAAAGTACGTTCGCGTGTTGAACCACCTGCTCCATATGTCACAGAGAAGAATTCTGGATTCAGCAGTTGTAGTTCTTGATGTACGGTTTTGAGCTTTTCCGCACCCGCATCAGTTTTAGTCGGGAAAAACTCAAAAGAAATTGGAATCTGTTTAGACATGTTCAAATCCTTTTTATAAATACTTGTATTTTATAGATTACTCTCATCCTAACCTTCTCCCAAAGGGAGAAGGGACTCCCATTGTGATAGTTAAAGTCTTTAAAGACTTACCCTATAACAATTTTCACAATGGAAATCTCCCTCTCCTTATAGGAGAGGGCCGGGGTGAGGTGGAAATCAAAAATTAGTATTTATAAGCATCAGACTTGAATGGACCTTCAACAGGTACACCTAGGTAATCTGCCTGTTCTGGAGTCAATTGAGTCAGCACACCACCGAAACCGGCAACCATTGCAGCAGCAACTTCTTCGTCTAATTTCTTAGGAAGCAGTTCTACACGAATCGCTGCTTGTTTTTGATCTTCAGGAAGATCCGCAAATTTCTCAGCGAACAGGTGCATTTGACCCAATACTTGGTTCGCAAATGAACCGTCCATCACACGTGATGGGTGACCAGTTGCATTACCCAGGTTCACCAGACGACCTTCAGAAAGCAGAATCAGGTAATCATTTTCATTTTCTGAACGATATACTTGGTGTACTTGAGGTTTTACTTCAACCCATTTGTAACCACGTAGGTAATTAGTATCGATTTCAGTGTCGAAGTGACCGATGTTACAAACCACTGCGCCAGCTTTCAGTGTATCTAACATTGCAGCGTCACATACGTGGTAGTTACCAGTGGTAGTCACGATCAGGTCGGTATTTTGAAGAAGATCAACGTTCACATCTTCTTTTTTGCCAGTTTGAACGCCATTTTTGTATGGAGAAACCACTTCATAACCGTCCATGCATGCTTGCATCGCACAGATTGGATCGATTTCAGATACACGTACGATCATACCTTCTTGACGAAGAGACTGAGCAGAACCTTTACCTACGTCACCATAGCCGATCACTAACGCACGACGGCCAGAAAGCAGCATGTCAGTTGCACGTTTGATCGCATCATTTAGAGAGTGACGGCAACCGTATTTGTTGTCGTTTTTAGACTTGGTTACTGAATCGTTGACGTTGATCGCAGGAACTTTCAGAGAGCCGTCTTTCCACATTTCCAGAAGACGTGCTACACCTGTAGTTGTTTCTTCAGTAATACCGTGGATTTTTGCAATCAGTTCAGGATATTTTTCGTGAACAACAGCAGTTAAGTCACCGCCATCATCCAGAATCATGTTGGCATCCCAAGGTTTGCCGTTCACATTGATCTGTTGTTCAAGACACCACATGTATTCTTCTTCTGTTTCGCCTTTCCAAGCAAATACAGGAATACCACGAGCAGCGATTGCAGCAGCAGCGTGATCTTGAGTAGAGAAGATGTTACAAGAAGTCCAGCGAACTTCAGCGCCTAATTCAACCAGAGTTTCAATTAAAACCGCAGTTTGAATAGTCATGTGGATACAGCCAAGGATTTTGGCACCAGCAAGCGGTTTAGCAGCTGAGTAGCGTTTACGCAGACCCATGAGGGCTGGCATTTCAGCTTCTGCAAGTTTGATTTCTTTACGGCCGTAGTCAGCTAGGGAAATATCGGCAACTTTATAATCTGTAAATGAAGCATTAACCGCGTTCATCACGATCTCCTTATAAAAAACAATAATTGATCATTCAGTTCGCGGATGCCGTTGTTGGTCTGTCTAGAAAAAGATGGACCGATCGTCGAGCCTGGCGCTTTTACATTTCGTACCTGTAAAACGTCGCAGCATCCCTCGACTAGCGGGGTATTGTACTTGGATTTAAAGTGATAGCCAAGTTGTAAACAAGGTAATAAAAATATATTGTTCTAAAATTAAACTAAGGAAATATTATGGATGATTTAGAAGAGGTTACTAAATATATAGATGTACTTATGCAAGAGAATCCATTGGTTTTCTTGGGGAAGAATGAACTAAAAGCAGGTCATAAATTATTAATAATGGATCTGTTAATCAACTTTAATAAATTAGAGGTACATTTAAAAAGATTAGTAACTTATATGGAAGTTGCAACCTATAAAGGTCAAGTAAAAACTTTACCATTGGCACAGCTGATTGAGTGTCATGAAATACAAGAGTTCTTTACTCCTATAACAAATATATTATTTGAAAAAATAAAAAAGAATCTATTCATTAGGAATTTAATAGCACACTCTATACCAAGTCTAATAGATGATAAATATATTGTATTCCTTTCACATGATATAAGTGAGTTAAGAAAAATACGTGCGAATCTTACACGTGAAGACTATAAATATTCTAAAACTCAAAGAACAAAAGTCTTATTGAGACAGCAAGAAAAAATTGATCATAGTAATTTTAGTGTAATGAGGTTTCATGATCTTATTCGTTTAAATGAAATGCTAGATGATTTAATTGAACAAGTAGAAAGTATAGTAAATAAAATTTAATAATAAAAAGCCCATCATCTGACGGGCTTGTTATTTATTCTATGTCCTGCTCAATTTCATCTGCTTTCTTAGTCCAATAATCTGCCTGTATGTCATCAGCGACCACACCAAGACCATTGGCATAAATAAAGGCAAGATCACGCATGGCTTGAACTTCGCCCCATTCAGCTGCTTGCTTTACAAGAGCAATGGATTTTGCGACATCTTTTTCGACCACATCACCACGTCGGTAAAAGCCGGCCAGCTCCAAAGTTGCCGCAGGGTGTTTTTCGAAATTGGCTTTGCTCAACCAGTAATAGGCTAACTCAAAGTGAGCTTTAGAATCTTCTGGGTCTTCCTCAGCGATTTCTTTGGCATAAACCGTATAACCCTCACCGAGCCAGTACATGGCTTCAACCCAGCCACCATTGGCTGCTTTCAATGCCCACTCTTCGGCCAGCATGATGTCTTCGTCATGCTCGCTTTGCATATAGAGCTCGGCAAGCTCAAATTGGGCTTCGGCATTGCCTGCCAATGCGCGGTTTGCCAGCGTGGCAGGGGGAGAAACACGCTCAGTCATGTCAGTATCTCAAATATCTTTGTATCTAGATTAAAAGGTTCAAAATAAAAAAGCCAATCCGAAAACTGGCTTTTGTATAAAAGTCGACTGATAGAGCTTAAAACACGCAAACTAAGCTATTTGTTTAGAGGAATAACAATAAAACGAATAGAAAGAGAACAAGAATAAATTTAAATATTTTTCAATGATTCAGAAAGCAAAACAGCGGCCCGAAAGCCGCTGTTGATATACGATTAATGAGATAAGAATTTAGTCTTGCTGGATTCCTGCAACCACCCAATCTTGTTGAGAACCGGCAGGTTTGACAAAGTGCCAGATTTCAGCAAACGGTTGAGGTTGGCTATTCAAGTCTTCACTTACAGTACCAGTGAAGCGTACGCTTACTACGTATTGACCATTCTCATTCGATGAATCCACAACCATTGCATTCAGGTTAGAGAACTCAGCTACGTCCTGATCCTGATTTGCCATAATATCGTTATACATCGACTGGTAAAGATCAGGGGTCAGGTAACGTTTAATTTCTGAAATGTTGCTCGCCGTATTCATTGACTGAATGTGGTTGAAGCGCTGACGTGCAACACGTAAGAAAGTCGCAGGTTCTGTTCCATCTGGAAGCTGGTTGCCGCTATTAGTATAGGCTGCACCAAATGGCGCGTTATTTACCGGAGCTGAACCAAACGGAGCATTTGTGCTTGGTGTGCTACCACCCACGTTCTGACCAAAAATATTGGTGTTGTCACCACCGCGAGGAGGTGTCTGACCAAATGGTGCTGAATGACCAGCACCACTATTTGGAGCGTATGGATTAGAAGCTACTTTTTTTTTTACGCCCATCTTACGGAAAATGAAGAAGGCAACAGCGGCAGCAAGCAAGATCCAGATCCAGCCAGGAATACCACCTTTTTCCTCTTGTTGCTGTTGAGCTGCTTGAGCTTCAGAAGCCGCTTGTACTTCTTTGTCATCAGCCAGCGCATTGGCAGCAACTGCACCCACTGCAGCACCTGCTACACCGGCAGCAACCATACTACCTACACCTGGACCAGATCTTTGCTGAGTTGCAGCACCAGCGGCTGGAGCCTGTTGTGCTGGCGCAGCTTGACGAGGTTGTTGATAAGATTGAGTAGGCGCAGCAGAACGTTGCATACCATGGCTTTTACCGCCACCGGCACGTTTTGCTTCAGCAGTTAAAGGAGCAACCAGTAATGCTGCTGTTAAAATACCTGCAACCAAACCACGCTGTCGAACTTCCATTCAATTTTCCTATGTGAAAAAAACTTATTTGAATACTCTATTTATATAGGCTTTATAGGGGATTTCAATCAAAAATGTGTATTTTTTTAGGCTTTTCGCAAGATTTATCAATTAAAACTAATTGAGTTCGTCACTTAGGCTCATGGCTTCACTCAGGGCTTCATGCAATCGGGCTACAGCAATGACCTGCACGCCGGGAATCGGTTTTTGCGGTGCATTGGCACGCGGCAAAATAATATATTTAAAACCGTGTTTAACGGCTTCCTTCAGACGCTCCTGACCATTCGGCACCGGACGAATTTCACCAGAAAGACCAACCTCACCAAAAACAGCGAGTTGCTGAGGCAAGGCTTTAGTCCGAATACTGGATGCACAGGCTAAAAGTACAGCCAGGTCAGAACCAGTTTCGGTAATCTTTAAACCACCGACGATATTGACATAGACATCCTGTCCGGATGTTTGTACGCCACCATGACGGTGCATCACGGCCAGCAGCATATTCAGACGATTCTGTTCTAAACCTAAGGCTACACGGCGTGGCTGGCCATGGGCATCATCGACCAAAGCCTGAACTTCAACCAGGAGTGGGCGAGTTCCTTCACGGCTAATCATGACGATGGAACCTGGAATCGCTTCATCATAACGACTGAGGAAAATGGCAGATGGATTGGCGACTTCGCGCAGACCTTTATCGGTCATGCCAAAGACGCCAAGTTCATTGACTGCACCGAAACGGTTTTTGACTGCGCGGATCATACGGTAACGAGAATCCGACTGGCCTTCAAAATACAGCACACAGTCCACCATATGTTCCAATACACGCGGACCTGCTAAGGCACCTTCTTTGGTCACATGACCGACAATAAACAGGGCAGTGCCGCTATTTTTGGCGAAACGGGTCAGTAGGGCTGCAGATTCACGAATCTGTGACACACCACCTGGTGCAGACTGCAAGGTTTCGGTATATAAAGTCTGAATCGAGTCCAAAATCGCAACAGCAGGACGTTCCTGTGCAAGCACCTCGCAAATGCGTTCCACACAGGTTTCTGCCATGACTTTCAGTTGGTTAGTTGGTAAGTCCAGACGCTGGGCGCGTAATGCCACCTGAGATAAAGATTCTTCACCTGTCACATACAGGGCAGAGCTATTGCCTGCTGCCATATGGGTTGCGGTTTGCAATAGGATAGTTGACTTACCAATCCCCGGGTCACCACCAATCAGCACCACAGAACCTGTAACGAGACCACCGCCTAAGACTCGGTCAAACTCACCAATCCCGGTTTGCAACCGGGTTTCATGTGAAACGGAGACTTTGTTTAAGGTGGTAATCGCTGCTGCCTGACCGGCATAACCTCCAATTTTTGGCTGAGCACGATGTGTCGTTGCTGGCGCAATACTGACTTCTACCAGACTGTTCCATTCCCCACATTCAGAACACTGACCCGCCCATTTAGGATGGTCTGCTCCACATTGTTCACAACGATACACACTTTTTGCTTTAGCCATAATTTCCGAAAATAAATATTGGGAATGGGGTCTACAGCATAGCGGTGAATGAGACTGAAAACCAAGACCTTTGGCTGAAAAAGTCACTGATTTACGTCAGCATATGACGCATATGGATTAACCTTTCTACATGAAAGTGAAATACCTCCTATAATGAGAAAATTCATCACGGGTACAGGAAACCTGACATGCCACAACTTTTAAAACATATCGATGCAATCGCACGTGAAAAAGACCGTGATGTATTATTTGTACATTTTGAAAATTACGAACATGAAAATGCAGATGCTGAGTCCTATCATTTACGTCAGAACCTGATGGGATGGCTGGAGCAACGCCAAATTAATTTTGCACCCTGTATGGGCATAGAACAGCCTGGCGTAATTGAAAGTTATTCAGGTGATCTTTATATCGATGTACCATTTGATGAAGCCAATCCAATTTACCAAATGGTCAGTGAACATCTGGAAGATGCCGAAGGGGAGATGAAGATTCCGGGAGTGCTGTTCTTTGTATTATCTCTAGAAACTGCTCTTGAGATTGAAGCCGATCGTGAAGAGTTCTTAAATCTAAATCAAGCTCATGATGATGACGATGAATTTTCTGGTCGTGTGAACTGATATTTTTAGCAAACTTAAATAATAAAAAAGCCACGATGAACGTGGCCTTTTTATTAAGGGTTTTAAATTTGATTAATACAGTTCACCTGATTTACGGCGAGCAATAAAATCTTTAGATTCTTTCACGATCACCCCAGACAGCAGTAACAGGCCGATCAGGTTTGGAATGGCCATCAAACCGTTGAAGGTATCTGCAAACAGCCAGACCAGATCTAGTGTCGCGACACAGCCAATAAATACTGACAGGATATAGATGATGCGATAAGGGAATACAAATTTCTCACCGAGCAGATAGGTTGCACATTTTTCCCCGTAGTAGCTCCAGCCTAAAATGGTGGAATAGGCGAAGAAGATAATGCCGAAGGTCACAATCCAGCCACCAACACCTGGCAGCAGTTTGTTAAATGTAGAAACGGTCAGAACAGCACCGGTTTGTCCACCAAAATCACTGCCGGCCATGATGAAGCCCATCACCAGAACAATACCGGTAATCGAACAGACAATAATCGTGTCAATAAAAGTTCCGGTCATGGAAACCAGACCTTGACGGGCAGGATGATCGGTTTTTGCAGCAGCAGCGGCAATCGGTGCCGAACCCATACCAGCTTCATTCGAGAAGACACCACGCGCGACACCATAACGAATCGCCGCACCAATCGCACCACCTACGGCAGCTTCACCAGTAAAAGCATAGGTGAAAATCATTTTTAGTGCAGGACCCACTAAATCGAGATGGGTGAAAATAATGATCAGACCGCCCGCTACATAACCAATCGCCATAATTGGAACGATGAAGGAAGCAGCTCTAGAAATCCACTTAATCCCGCCTAGAATTACCAGTGCAGAAAACGCAGTGATCACGATCCCTGTAACCCAGGTTTCCAGACCGAAACCATTTTCTACTGCAAGTGCAACAGTGTTGGACTGAACTGAACTACCAATTCCGAAAGATGCGACAGCACCAAAGAACGCAAAGATCAGCGCCAGCCATTTCCATTTCAGGCCACGCTCAATGTAATACATTGGACCGCCAGACATTTCACCGCGTTCATTTTTAACCCGGTATTTGACGGCCAGTACACCTTCGCCATATTTGGTTGCCATTCCGAACAGGGCAGTCATCCACATCCAGAATACGGCCCCAGGACCACCCAGCACACAGGCAGTTGCCACACCGGCAATATTACCGGTACCGATGGTAGCTGACAGTGCGGTCATGAGTGAGCCAAACTGGGAAATATCGCCTTCATGCGAAGGGTGTTTGCCAAAAACCTGTTTAAAGGCCAGTGGCAACATGCGGAACTGCCAGAACAGCAGGCGGAAGGTCAGGAATATACCGGTACCGACAATGAGGACCAGCATATAAGGGCCCCAGACCCAGCCACTGACGGTTTCCATGATGCTTTGTAAATTTTGCATAAATTTCTTCTTATTTATCCGTGTCAGCTTTATTTGAGATGTTGATTGAAAAGCAATTGCTATGCCATGCGCGCTCATCCTAAACGCGAATATTGGCGGATTTGTATTCTATTTTTTACATAGTTTCAGCGCTTTGACAAGAAAAATCCTGTATTCATTGCGCCCTAAAACTAAGACTAAAGATAAATGAATATTGATATAAGAAAAATAAATTAACTTGCAAGATTAGTTGGAAAATACAAATGATGCGAATTTTCTTTTTGTATTCCGGGTTTTTTACGTTAATTTGTCGCGATTAAAACTCAAAGTTGAAATGAAATAATGTCAGAAAAATATAGTCACTCATCATCGGAAGATGGTGAGCTACAGCGTAGTTTATCCAACCGGCACCTGCAGTTAATTGCCATTGGGGGTGCGATTGGCACCGGCCTGTTTATGGGTTCAGGTAAAACCATTAGTCTGGCAGGGCCATCCATTCTGGTGATCTATATGATCATCGGTTTTATGGTGTTTCTAGTCATGCGCGCGTTGGGTGAATTACTGTTATCCAATCTGCAATATAAATCTTTCATTGATTTTGCCACCGATCTGATCGGGCCGTGGGCAGGTTATTTTGTCGGCTGGACCTACTGGTTATGCTGGATCACGATTGGTATCGCGGATTTGTCAGCCATTATCTATTACTTGCAATTCTTTAATAACGGTCTGCCATTTACTCCGGGTGAAGGCGTGTTGATCAGTATTGCCTCTATTGTCTTTATTATGGGCTTGAACCTGGCAACCGTGAAACTGTTTGGTGAAATGGAATTCTGGTTTGCTTTGATCAAGATTATCGCCATTATTGTTTTGATTGGTGTGGGTCTGTGGATGATCTTTACTGGCTTTACTAATGATGCAGGTACGGTCGCTTCATTTGCGCATATCTGGGATCATGGCGGTTTATTCCCGACAGGGACTATGGGCTTCCTGGCCGGTTTCCAGATTGCGATTTTCGCCTTTGTGGGTGTAGAGCTGGTCGGTACTACGGCTGCTGAAACCAAAGATCCAGAGCGTAACTTACCTAAAGCGGTGAACTCGATCCCGATCCGTATCATTATTTTCTATGTGCTGGCTCTGATCATTGTGATGTCAGTAACGCCATGGGATCAGATCAATCCAAATGTTTCTCCGTTTGTGAATCTGTTCAGTCAGGCAGGTATTGCAGCGGCTGCAATCATCATGAACCTGGTAGTGTTGTCATCAGTAATGTCATCGATGAACAGTGGGGTGTTCTCAACCAGCCGTATGCTGTTTGGTTTGTCTCGGGAAGAACAGGCACCGAAAGCCTTTGGTCGTTTGAATTCGCGCGCCGTTCCAGCCAATGCTTTGTATTTCTCTGCGATCTGTTTATTGCTCGGTGCAGCATTACAGTACTTCGTGCCGAATACGGTTGAAGCATTTACTTTGGCAACAACTTTGTCGACTATTCTGTTTATCTGTGTATGGCTGATCATTATCTGGAGCTACATGATCTATTACCGTACCCGTCCGGAATTGCATGCTAAATCCATATTCAAGTTGCCTGGTGGGTTGGTGACTTGCTGGATCGTGATTATTTTCTTTGTCGGCATGATTGGTGTGTTGTCGCTGGAAGATGATACCCGTCGTGCCTTGATGGTCAGCCCGGTGTGGTTCATTTTGCTGATTATTGGATATTTAGGCTTATATAAACAGAAACATAAATAATCCATATCAATAAAAACGTCAGCGATCTGCTGGCGTTTTTTTATGTCTGAATATACTCTCTAGCGTTTAGCGCTTTGGTCATGTGGATGATCGCGTTATACTTCATCGAAAATACTCATATAGGTGGTCAGATGCGTCAGGTCATTTGCTACATCAGTTTAATTACAGTCGGTTTTGCCTTGGTCGGTTGTGGGCAGTCGGGAGCTTTACATCTTCCAAATGATCCAAACTACGATAAACGTGCCAAGTATTTACTCTATAAAAATACTGAATCTGCACCGCAAGTATCAGATGAACAACAGGATGCGCCGGTCAAGCAGCAATTTGAAGCGCCCGCTGAATCCGATTCAACACCATCTCCTTAAGACTTTCAGAGAAAGGATACATTCATGAGTTTCACCCGCATTAATGGGGTATTGCATGCTGAGCAATGTTCACTGCAACAGCTCGCAGAGCAATTTGGCACACCACTTTATGTTTATTCAAAAGCAACTTTTGAAAAGCATTATCTGGATATGGACCGTGCTTTTAGCTTTATCGATCATCAAATCTGTTTTGCGGTAAAGTCAAACTCTAATCTTGCGGTATTGAATGTATTGGCCAAGAAGGGTGCTGGTTTCGATATCGTGACTGGTGGTGAACTGGCTCGTGTCTTGAAAGCCGGTGGTGAGCCTTCAAAAATCGTATTCTCAGGCTTGGGTAAATCTGAAGCAGATATTAAAAAGGCATTAGAAGTAGGCATCGCCTGTTTTAATGTGGAATCTTATGCCGAACTGGACCGTATTCAGAAAGTAGCGGCTGAACTTAAGGTTAAAGCGCCGATTTCTCTACGTGTTAATCCGGATGTTGATGCCAAGACTCATCCATATATTTCCACTGGTTTAAAAGAAAACAAATTTGGTATTCCATCAGATAGCGTATTTGATACCTATGCTTATGCAGCATCATTGCCAAATCTTGAAGTGGTCGGGATTGACTGTCATATCGGTTCGCAGTTGACTGAAACTCAGCCGTTTGTTGATGCGCTGGATCGTGTCATTGTGATGATCGACAAGCTGAAAGACATGGGCATCAACTTGAAACACATCGATATCGGTGGTGGTCTGGGTGTGACATATAAAGATGAAACACCCCCATCGGTTGAAGAATATGCCAATGCCATGCGTCCGGCTTTAGAAAAACTGGGCCTGAAAGTTTATATGGAGCCGGGTCGTAGTATCTCTGCCAATGCAGGTGTTTTACTGACCAAAGTGGATCTGCTGAAACCAACCAATCACCGTAACTTTGCCATCATTGATGCCGCGATGAATGACCTGATTCGTCCAGCTTTATATGAAGCATGGATGGATATTCAGTCTGTGACACCGCGTACAGATGTGGAAACAAAAGAATGGGATGTGGTGGGCGCGATCTGTGAAACAGGCGATTTCCTGGGCAAAGAACGCGAGCTTGCCATTAAAGAAAATGATGTACTAGCAGTTCTTGGGGCTGGTGCATATGGTTTCGTAATGAGTTCAAACTATAACAGTCGTGGCCGTGCTGCTGAAGTGATGGTGGATGGTGATCAGGCGCATCTGATTCGTGAGCGTGAAACGGTTGAATCACTTTGGGAACGTGAGCGTTTATTGCCTTAAGGAGACTGAATAATGTTGCTTGAATTTACCAAGATGCATGGCCTGGGCAATGATTTTATGGTGGTAGACCTGATTAGCCAGCGTGCTTATCTGGATACTCTCACTATTCAGCGCTTGGCAAATCGTAACTTTGGTGTGGGTTTTGACCAGCTCTTGATTGTTGAACCGCCTGATATTCCAAGTGCAGATTTTAAATACCGTATTTTTAATGCGGATGGTTCTGAAGTTGAGCAGTGCGGTAATGGTGTGCGCTGTTTTGCCCGTTTCGTGCATGAACGTCAATTAACGACTAAAACCAAAATCAAGGTACAGACCAAAGCTGGAATCGTGGAACCTGAACTTGGTGCCAATGGCTGGGTACGAGTGAATATGGGTTATCCAAAATTCCTGCCTCAGGAAATTCCATTCGTGGCTGAAGAACCGGAAAATCTGTATGACATCTATCTGGCGGGTGGTGAGAAACTGACGATTGATGTGGTGAATATGGGTAATCCACATGCAGTGACGATTGTTCCGGATGTGTTGACTGCTGATGTGGCTAAAATTGGCCCACAGGTGGAATCTCATGTGCGTTTCCCGGCACGCGTTAATGCTGGATTTATGCAGATCATTGATGAAAAGCATGCTCGTTTACGTGTTTATGAGCGTGGTGTAGGTGAAACACTGGCTTGTGGTACAGGTGCCTGTGCTGCAGCAGTGTCTGGTATGCGCCGTGGTTTGTTATCTAGCAAGGTCGAAATTGAACTTGCGGGTGGTAAATTGCAGATTGAATGGAAAGAAGGTGATGTAGTCTGGATGACAGGTCCAACCGCCAATGTTTATGAAGGTCGACTGGACTTGCGCTACTTCCAGGGTTAATCCCACATTTATTTCTCTAAAAAGCACCGCACATAGTACGGTGCTTTTTTTATGATAGGATGAATTCCATATTTAATTGATATCACAACAGCTCTATGAATCAGCTTGTGTTTTTACCGGGTGCATCAGGCAGCCAAGGCTTTTGGCAGCCGTTATTGGCTCATTTAAAAACAGATCAATCTACAAAAATATTGACATATCCGGGCTTCGATGGGGTAGAACCAAATTCAACTATTCAAAACTTGCATGATCTGCAGGAACTCATCACAGAGCAGATTGAGGATGATTCGATTCTGGTTGCCCAGTCCATGGGGGGAGTTCTTGCAGTTGGGCTTGCCCTCGAACATCCAGAGAAAGTCAAAGGACTGGTGTTACTGGCAACTTCTGGTGGTCTGGATCTATCACAGTTTGGTTGTGCTGACTGGCGAACAAATTATCGCGAACAGTTTAAGGCTGTTCCTGACTGGTTTTTACAAGATCAAACCGTGTTTAGTCTGGAGCAATTAAGCAATCTTGAGATTCCTGTTCTATTGATCTGGGGTGATCAAGACGCTTTAAGTACCGTTCAGGTGGGGCAATGCTTAAAGCAAAATTTGAAACATGCAAACCTGCATATAATTCAAAACGGGGATCATTTCTTTGCGGCGACTCATCCAGTACAGACCGCAGAACTGATTGAAGCTTGGCTGGAGTCAATTGAATGGAGCAAGTAAAGCTTTCTGCAAAAGACTTGCTCGGAATCTGGCTCAAAGAACGTGAGATCCAGAACCAGTCTAAACATACCTTGCAGGCCTATGAACGTGATGTGGCTGATTTTCTGGAGTTCTGCGCAGTACAACAACTAGTGCTTAATGATGTGGAAGCCACGGATTTACGCCAATTTCTGGCTGAAAAAGTCGAGCAGTACGGATTAAGTTCGAGTAGCTTGCAGCGGATGCTTTCTTCGATTCGCCAGTTCATGAAATGGGCAGAGCAGGCGCAGTATCTGGCATTTAATCCGGCTGATGATTTTCAGTTGAAACGTCAATCACGTCCTTTGCCGGGTATGGTGGATATTGAAACTGTGAACCAGATTCTGGACCAGCCGGCTCCAGAAACCGAAGCGCAGCAGCAAATGTGGTTGAGAGACAAGGCGATTCTGGAATTACTCTATTCCAGTGGTTTACGTTTGGCAGAAATTCAGAGCTTAAGAATCAAGGATGTTGATTTTAATCGTCAGCTCTTGCGTATTACTGGTAAAGGCAATAAAACCCGGGTAGTGCCTTTTGGTTCAAAAGCCAAAGACAGTCTGATGGAATGGCTAAAAGTTTATCCGCTCTGGAATGGTGATTTTGTACCTGACGCGAATGTATTTATCACCCAAAAAGGCAATCCGCTCGGTGCACGGCAAATTGAAAACCGGGTCAAGTTTCAGGCGCAGCGTGCAGGGGTTAATGTTGACCTGCATCCGCATTTATTGCGGCATTGTTTTGCCAGCCATATGCTGTCGAATAGTGGTGATCTTCGTGCCGTTCAGGAAATGTTGGGGCATAGCAATTTGAGTACCACACAAATTTATACTCATATTGATTTTGATCGACTTGCGCAGATTTATGATCAGGCGCATCCGCGGGCACAGCATAAAGAATAGGGAAAATATAAAGTTTTCTTCCGCTTGTCGGATGATTAGGATTCATGGCATAAAACTTTCATGTATCATGCTCAAAATATGACCTGAACAGACTGTTGGAAAGATATTTCACTATTGTCTTATTTTTCAAATGGCTGTTTTCGGATATAAGTATAAATAGTAATCAATTTTTAAAAGAAAATCAGCGATCTCGATACTGGAATTTTTATGGACACAGCAATTATCCCGGATATACAACAAAAGTATGCGCAGTTAAGCCCAGCTCAAAAAGACATGTTCGCGGGTTATGGTTTACGCCAGATCAAACATTTTGTTGAGATTAGCTTGCCCACTATCGAAGCCGTTCTTCCTGAAGGAGCAATTGTGCAGGGGATTAATGCGGAAGGGAAAATGCAGGCTTATAATCCTGAGACAGGTCAGTATTATCTATGGATTTCTGATCTGCAATGGCAGACCACGCAGCGTGCCAGTAAAGCTGTTGACCTAAAAGAAGATGCGCTCGAAATCTGGAATATTTTCGATCTGAAATCTTATGAACTGATTGAACTGAGTCATGTGCATCGTGACTTTTTACAAGTTTAATGTATATGGAGGATGACTAAGGTCATCCTTTTTTATTGCTAAAATATTTTATAAGTCATCCAGCGGTAACTGAAAACTTTGCTTGATGATCTGGCTGGGTAAATCAGTTTTGACACTGGTAATGCCATTTTTCTTGGTTAGATGGGTAGACTGAAATTTACGGTAACTTTCCAGATCAGGCACCACAACTTTTAACATCGCATCACATTCACCCAGAATGATATAGCACTCCATCACCTGAGGCAGTTCTTTCATCGCCTCGATAAAAGTATCAATGGTTTCTGCATCCTGACCGACCAGCCAGATCCGTGAAAACAAGATCAACTGAAAACCAATTTTCTGTGAATCAACGATGGTGGTGTAATTCTGGATCACGCCCGCATCTTCAAGCAATTTTACCCGACGCAGACAGGAAGAAGGGGATAGTCCAATTTCCCGCGCCAGATCGTTATTCTGAATACGGCCATTAGCTTGCAAGTGATGAATGATATTTTTATCAATTCGATCAAGCTTTACTCGCACAGACTTGGAAGATATTTTCATAAATTAGAATATAATTCGAAAAATAATACTTATTATAAAATAAATTGAAAGCCTATTTTGTGAAAATTCGCAGATACTAATTTCACTTTCCGAAGATTCAAAGGAAAAAG
This sequence comes from Acinetobacter sp. YH12043, assembly GCF_013419915.1. NCBI lineage: Bacteria > Pseudomonadati > Pseudomonadota > Gammaproteobacteria > Moraxellales > Moraxellaceae > Acinetobacter > Acinetobacter sp. YH12043. The sequence continues at coordinate 13,895 of NZ_VOZD01000015.1, read as the reverse complement.
GAAATGTCTGTATTTGCACTTTTTGCACTGACCGTGCTCCCCCTGATTTTTACACCTGGACCAGATATGCTGTTTATCCTGTCTCAAGTGATGGGTAAAGATGCAAAAGCAGGCATGATGGCAACCATCGGGATCTGTACAGGCTATCTGGTACATTCCATTTTGGTAGCATTAGGAATCGCAGCCATTATCGTGTCTTTTCCGGTATTGTTTGAGGCGATTCGCTGGTTGGGTATTGCTTATTTGCTCTATCTGGCTTGTAGCCTGTTGAAATCAGTATTTAGCAAAAATTCAATGAAAATTGAGAAAAAGACCAGTGCTAATCCAGTGAAAAAAGGCTTCTTTACGGCCTTACTCAATCCTAAAGGCATGCTGATCTATTTTGCGATCTTGCCGCAGTTTATCGATAAAAGCGGAAATACGGTGAGCCAAGGCTTAATTCTCTCTTTTATTTTTATTGGCATGATTTTCATTGTTTATTGTGCTCTCAGTATTCTGTTCAGCAGAATTACTCGCAATACACAAATTGATGAGCATAAACAGAAATGGGTTGATGGCACCTCAGGTGGTTTACTTGCCCTTGCCGCAAGCTGGTTAATTATTAATTAAGCAATGGCGTATTTTAAAAAAGCATACTGCTCCCGGTATGCTTTTTTATATTTATAGATTGATGACAACCCGATTTTTAGACCTACCCAACAAAATAAAGCGGAGTAAATTGAGCAGATATACAGAATAAATCCTGATTAATTTCGCTTTATGTCCAAACTGACCAAAGCGGTCATTTTTAAATATAAGTCATTTTCCACAAATCTCAGGACGGATTTGTGCATTTAATAAGCAAAAATCAAAAGTTCTGATGTGTTTCATCAAATAAAAACATAATAAAAATCAAAGGTTAAATTTTATTAAATATTGATAAAATTCATTGTAATAAATCGATACGGATTAATTGTGAACGCATCGTTCAAGGAAAATTACGCATTTTTACAGCTCTTTGCTGAATTGTGACTTGACCGAAATGCCGTGCACATTGCAAGATAGGGCACCTAAAAAAATTTAAGTGAAGAGTTATTATAACTTTTCTCAACATTTACATTTGCTAAAACAGCCGAGGATTACATGAAGGCTCTTGTTGCTGTAAAACGTGTGGTTGATGCCAACGTTAAGGTTCGCGTTAAGCCGGACAACAGTGGTGTTGACTTAACAAACGTTAAAATGTCAATTAACCCATTCTGTGAAATCGCGGTGGAAGAAGCGGTTCGTTTAAAAGAAAAAGGAACTGTTTCAGAAATCGTTGTTGTTTCTATTGGTCCTAAAGAAGCGCAAGAACAAATCCGTTCTGCAATGGCGCTTGGTGCTGACCGCGGTATTCTGGTTGAAGCTGATGACAGCCAGCTAGGTGCGCTAGAAGTTGCTAAAATTCTAAAAGGTGTTGTTGAAGCTGAACAACCACAATTGATCCTTCTTGGTAAACAAGCAATTGATGACGACTCTAACCAGGTTGGTCAGATGCTTGGTGCACTTCTAGGTGCAGGTCAAGGTACATTCGCTTCAGAAGTTAAAGTTGAAGGCGACAAAGTACAAGTGACTCGTGAAATCGACGGTGGTCTACAAACTGTTGAATTATCACTTCCAGCGATCGTAACTACTGACTTGCGTTTGAACGAGCCACGTTATGCAGCTCTTCCAAACATCATGAAAGCGCGTAAAAAACCGCTTGATACCAAGTCACCTGCAGATTTCGGTGTAACTACTACAACTAAACTGAAAACAGTAAAAGTTGAATCTCCTGCAGAGCGTAAAGCTGGCGTACAAGTGAAGTCTGTAGACGAACTTGTAGAAAAATTGAAAAACGAAGCGAAAGTGATCTAATACAGAAGGATAAAAATCATGAGTATTTTAGTAATCGCTGAGCACGACAACAAAGCACTTAACGCTGCTACTTTAAACGTTGTTGCTGCGGCGCAAAAAATCGGTGGTGATATCACTGTATTGGTTGCTGGTTCTGGCGCTCAAGCAGTTGCTGATCAGGCAGCTAAAGTTGCGGGCGTAAGCAAAGTTTTACTTGCTGACGACGCTGCTTATGCAAACCAATTGGCTGAAAATGTAGCGAAACTGGTTGCAGAATTAGGTAAAGGCTATAGCCATATCCTTGCTGCTTCTACTACTACTGGCAAAAACATTCTGCCACGCGCTGCTGCACTTCTTGATGTCAGCATGATCACAGACATCATCGCTGTTGATTCTGCAAATACATTCAAGCGTCCGATCTATGCAGGTAACGCGATTGCAACTGTTGAATCTTCTGAATCAGTAATCGTTGCAACTGTTCGTGGTACTGCATTTGATGCGGTTGCTGCTGAAGGTGGTTCTGCTGCGGTTGAAGCTGCTGCTTCTACTGGTGATGCTGGTATTTCTAAGTTCATTAATGAAGAAATCGTTAAATCTGAACGTCCTGAATTGACAGCTGCTCGTATCGTCGTTTCTGGTGGTCGTGGTGTAGGTTCTGGTGAGAACTACCACAAAATCCTTGATCCACTAGCTGACAAACTTGGCGCTGCTCAAGGTGCTTCACGTGCTGCAGTTGATGCTGGTTTCGTTCCTAACGATATGCAGGTTGGTCAAACTGGTAAGATCGTTGCACCTGACCTGTACATCGCTGTAGGTATCTCTGGTGCGATCCAGCACTTGGCAGGTATGAAAGAATCTAAAGTGATTGTTGCGATCAACAAAGATGAAGAAGCTCCAATTAATGCAGTAGCAGACTACTGGTTAGTAGGTGACCTGAACACTGTAATTCCTGAATTGGTTTCTAAAATCTAATTTCTGAATCAGTTTCAAAAAAACGCTCCTTTAGGAGCGTTTTTCTTTTTTTTAATCTAAATAATTAATCTAACTAACAAGTCGTCCATTTCTGACTCGAAATTTTGGTTATTGTATATTTTGTGTTAATATTAAACTTTTATTAAGCTTGCCATTTGGCGGAGTGTCCGTGAAATTTGATTTTCAGTTACCAGTCAGTATTTTGGTAATGATGATCTGCTGTTTGATTTTCCCTTTTCTCCCGAGTTTGCACCTTCCTTTGTTAGGAGGTATGACGGTTACAGCAGTTGAGTCAATTCAAGCATTAATGTTGTTTGGTTTTGCCGTATTTAGTTTTTTCTATATCCGTCCATTTGAATTAAGTAAAGGTCAAAAACAATTTTGGCTCTGGTCAGTTGCATGGTGGATTATGCTGTTTGGTAGAAGTACCAGCTGGGGACGTGACTATTTCCCGGAAGTGCCAAAAATCTATTTCCGTGGTATTTCGGTTCTTGTGATTGCACCCGTGGTGTTTATGCTGTTTTTAGCACCTTTGCGTCAAGAAATTGCTTATAAGTTTAAGCATGTATCACTTCCAATTTGGGCACTCATATTAGCTTTCATTGGCTTGCTGATGTCTGATGGCATTGAACATAATCGGTTTTTTATTCATTTTATTTTTACAGATTTTATCTATAAAGATTTGATGGAAGAACTATACGAATTTCCGCTTATTATCGGCTTATTCCTGGTCGCTTATCCATTAATGAAGCAAGATTGTGCTGTGACAAAATCAACTAGTCAGGTCATAGCTGAAGATGATTTGTCCGATATAGATTCTAAACTTCATATTTAAGTGACTTGCTTTTTTAAAGAAAAAAATGAACCTCTGCAAGCAGAGGTTTTTTAATATCAAAATATTGTGAAGTGATTAAAATTTCTACTAAAAATCCTGTGGATAGTTGGGGCTGAAACAGGTAAATTTAGCCTAGATTATGCTATACTGTACGACTAAATTTTAATATTGGTTCAGCTTTTTTTTGAGCCGATTTATAGCTGGATTTACGACATATAAATGCAAGCCAAATCTGGCTTGTAGAATAAGGAGTATGCATGAGCGTATCGGAAATTAGACCGATTGCCATTGAGGATGAACTCAAGCACTCGTATTTAGACTATGCAATGAGCGTGATTGTTTCACGTGCCTTGCCGGATGTACGAGATGGTCTAAAACCTGTTCATCGTCGTGTGCTTTTCGCAATGCACGAATTGGGCAATGACTACAACAAAGCTTACAAGAAGTCTGCCCGTGTTGTAGGTGATGTCATCGGTAAATATCACCCACATGGTGATTCTGCTGTTTATGAAACCATTGTCCGTATGGCTCAGGACTTTAGTCTGCGCTACCAATTGGTTGATGGTCAAGGGAACTTTGGTTCGATCGATGGCGATAGCGCTGCGGCAATGCGTTATACCGAAGTTCGTATGCGTAAGCTGACCCATGAATTATTGGCTGATCTGGAAAAAGATACAGTTGACTGGGAAGATAACTACGACGGTTCTGAGCGTATTCCGCAAGTCATGCCAACTCGTATTCCGAACCTGTTGGTGAATGGTGCGGCTGGTATTGCAGTCGGTATGGCGACCAATATGGCGCCACACAACATGACTGAAGTAGTGAATGCGTGTCTGGCTTATGCAGATAATCCAAATATCAGCATCGAAGGTTTGATGGAATACATTTCCGGTCCAGATTTCCCAACGGGCGGTATTATTTACGGTAAATCAGGTATCGTGGATGCCTATCGTACCGGTAAAGGCCGTTTGCATATTCGTGGTAAATATCACTTTGAAGAAGATGCCAAATCTGGCCGTACTACGATTGTCTTCACAGAAATTCCTTATCAGGTCAACAAAGCGAAAACGATTGAACGTATCGCCGAGCTGGTCAAAGAGAAAAAACTTGAAGGCATTTCTGAACTTCGTGATGAATCGGACAAGGAAGGGATGCGTATTGCGATTGACCTGAAGCGTGGTGAAAATGCTGAAGTCATCGTCAATAACCTGTTCCAGAATACGCAGTTAGAAAACTCTTTCAGCATTAACATGGTTTGCTTGGACAATGGCCAGCCGAAATTGATGAATCTGAAAGACATCATCGCTGCGTTTATTCGTCACCGTCAAGAAGTCGTGACACGTCGTACTATGTACGAACTGCGCAAAGCACGTGAACGTGGTCATATTTTAGAAGGTTTAACCGTTGCTCTGGCAAATATTGATGCTATCATCGAAACCATTAAAACTTCTGCCAACCCGGCTGAAGCGCGTGAGCGTTTACAGGCAGGTGAGTGGGCAGCAGGCGGTGTAGCAGCCTTGCTCGAAAAAGCGGGTGCTGTTTCTGTACGTCCTGATGAAATTGAAGGTGAAGATCCAAACCGTCCATTTGGTATTGATGGCGATGTGTATCGTTTATCTCCGACTCAAGTCAACGCGATTATGGAATTGCGTTTACACCGTTTGACCGGTCTTGAGCAGGATAAACTTCAAGCTGAATATTCTGAAATCTTAGGTCAAATTGCTGAATACACAGCCATCTTAAATGACTTCAACTTATTGATGAACGTGATTAAAGAAGAGCTAGCGCTAATTCTTCAGCAATATGGCGATGCGCGTAAAACAGATATTGTTGAATCTCGTATCGACTTCTCTCGTGAAGATCTGATTCCTGAAGAGCAAATGGTTCTGACCGTTTCAAAAACAGGCTATGCGAAAACTCAACCATTATCTGATTATGCTGCTCAGCGTCGTGGTGGTCGTGGTAAGTCTGCAACCAGCATGAAAGAAGATGATTACATCCAGCATATGGTGGTGACATCGAATCATGCCACTGTGCTTTGCTTCACCAATGTCGGTAAGGTTTACCGTCTGAAGGTTTACGAAGTGCCACAAGCATCTCGTGGTGCCAAAGGTCGCCCAATGGTGAACTTGTTACCATTGGATGACAACGAAACCATTACTGCTATCTTGCCAGTGATTGATGCACCGAAGAAATTCAAAGAACGTCTGGCTGACTTCAAAGCATTTGTGAAGGCCAATGCTGCCCAACTTAAAACCAATGAAGTGATCAATAGTCACTTTGCAGCACTAGAAGCTGCTCTTGCTGAATCTGAAGATGGTGCAGATGATATTTCTGATGCACTGCGTGTTCAGTTGAAAGAATTGGGCTTAGCACTTTCTACGACTGATCTTGATGATGACATCATCAATGACTTTGCTCAGCAGGCTGAAGCTGTTCGTAAGAACTTCTATGTGTTTATGGCGACTGAGTACGGTACAATTAAACGTGTTGAACTGGAACAATTCTCGAATGTTCGTTCAAACGGTTTACGTGCGATTGAACTGAATGGCGATGACACCTTAATTGGTGTTGCGATTACCGACGGTGAACAGCAAATCATGTTGTTCTCGAACGAAGGTAAAGCCATTCGTTTCGCAGAGACTGACGTACGTTCAATGGGTCGTTCAGCCAAAGGTGTACGCGGTATGCGCGTGACCATCGGTGCTTCTCAGGTTGAAGATGCAGAAGATGCAGATATTGAACCTGATGATGAAGATGCAACTGAAGCTAACTTCATTAGCCGTATCGTATCTCTAGTGGTTGTACCTGAAACCGGTGAAGTGCTGTGTGCTTCTGCAAATGGTTATGGTAAACGTACCCCGGTAGATGACTTCCCAACTAAGAAACGTGGCGGTAAGGGCGTAATTGCGATTAAGACCTCAGAACGTAACGGTGAGCTGGTCGGTGCAGTTGCGATTGACGCATCTAAAGAACTGATGCTAATTTCTGATGGCGGCACTCTGGTTCGTACCCGTGCTTCTGAAGTGGCACAGACTGGCCGTAATGCACAAGGTGTTCGTCTGATCCGTCTGGCTGAAGATGAAAAACTGGTCGGTGTGGAAGCGATTGAAGCAGTTGAAGATGAGTTGGAAATATTGGAAGATATTGAAAATACTGAATCTGCAGCTGATGATGTAACTGATGCACAAGCAGCTGAAAAAGATGATGACAATACAGTAGAGGAATAAGTTCTGCTACTGATGAAAAAGGGCGCTTCGGCGTCCTTTTTTACACATCGGCTAAATGAGAGATAAATAATGAAAACCAGATTGATGCTTTTGACCGCAGCTATTGCACTTAGCGGCTGTAATAATGCAATGGACAGTATGCCCGATCCAAGCCCTGAGCAGGAAAAGGCTGCGCAAGTAGCTTATGAAGATCTGCGTGATGGAAAATATGACGAGTTTTTAGCTCAGCTTGAACCGAAGTTACAGGCAGAGTTTCAAAATAATGAAAAAATCATGAAGCGTTTTTCACGTTCAATTCCGCAAGGTGAATATAAGTCCAAGACTATCATGAGAAAGAACTTCGAGGAAAATAACGGCAAACCGAGTGAATACAAGGTCAGCTATGAAATTGCCTATCCAAAAAATCTGGTTCAGTATGATGTGAGTTTTGACCAGCCGAATGGCAGTACTAAAATCCGCAACTTTAATATTCAGGTATTTGGTGAATAATTTTCAATGCGAATAGCCTGAGTAAATCCAGATTTAAGAACGTGGACGTAGCCGATAATAGCCTAAGACCATACAGATGATGCCGATCACCAATAGATAAGCAAGCTTTCCTAGAATCATATAAGTGGGCACACCCATCTGATTGAGTTGAATAAACATCTGCACGATTTGGGTCGAAGGTAAGGCTTGCCCAATAAGTTGGACCCAGACTGGCATGGCAGCATGTGGCCAGGCGACTCCTGAAAGCATAAAGAGCGGAATCGAAGTAAAAACAATGATATGACCGGCGCGTTCTGGCATGTCCAGAAAGCTGGCAAACAGTACTGTGATACCAATCATGCAGAATACAAAGATGGGTACAGCGAGCAGCATCCCCCAGAAATTTCCGCCACGGGGATAATCAAAATACCAGAAGGTAAATCCAAACAGGTAATAACAACCTAAACATCCAATGGTCAGAATTGCCAAGCTGAGGCCACTTAAGGTGGTCAGATTAATCACCTGTTTATTTTCCCGATACAGTGCAATCAGCATGCTCAGTCCCAGAAAAATAGTCTGATGAATAATCAACGGGGCAACAGCGGGAAACACATAGCTGCCATAGCCAGAGAGTGTATTAAATAGTGGAATCTGGTGAATGGATAGGGCAGGAGAGAAGTGTGAAATCTCGCTAAAGCGTTCAGCATATTCACTTAAGGTATTTTCCACTGAAGAGACCAAGCCCAAACCAATCTGTTTGGTAATTAAAAAGTTAGCAGCACTTAAGTACAGCCCAATCCCGCCATTTTCACCATGCCGGATAGATTGAGAAAGATTATCTGGTAATAATAAAATCCCGTCAGCTTTTTGAGTTTCCACCCAATATTTGGCTTCAGCAAAATTTCCAGTCACCGCCTTAATCTCTATATTCGGGCTTTGGCTGACATGACTGATAATGGTATTGGTTAAAGCACTTTGCTCTTCGTCGACAATAATAATCGGCAAGGCTTCTGCCTGTTCAGCTTTATACGCCGTTGGATAAAAAAAGCTGTAAAACAGAACCGATAAAATTAGGGTGGTAAAAATACTGGTATTGCTAATAATGTCTTTAAAAGTTTGGCAATAAGCTTTCCAGAGTGATTTCATGGTGACACTCCTTTGGCTGTTTTTTTGAGAAAGACATAGGCCAGCACAGCATAAAGCACGACATAAATGACGAGCACGAACATCGGTTGCAGTGAAAGAGAGAGCGGACTGCCAATCACCCATTGCTCCGTCTGTAATTTGGCATAGGGTGTATAGGGAATAATATTGGCCCAGAACTGGGTGAATAGTGGGGCATTATTAAGGGGCAAAGTCACCCCAGCAAAACTGAGCGATGAACCACCATAAACTGCTAGTAGACCAAAAGATTTGGTCAGGTCCTGAGTGGCCAGAACCACCGCACTACTGATAAAGGCATAGGCACTATAGAACAGTATTTGCGCCAGAAGAATTGGCCATAATGACCCGGCAATAAACCAGCCGCGAATTTCGACCAGCCAAAACATCCAAGCCCAGGTCCAGCAACAAAATATTGCTACATAAACCAGATTTTTAGACAGCAGTGCCGACCACAAGTTTTGTTGGGCAATCCAATGACTAACAGTATGTCGTTTAATTTCCTGACCCACAGCAAAAGCCACACAGCAACATAACAGCAAGTGCAAAATTGCCGGCACCATGTAAGGTTCCAGATAAAATTCATAATTCAGCTGCGGATTATACAGTGGGGAAATTTTAATATTCGGTGTAGGTGCTTCCAGATAGGGGAGCGTGTTGCCCAGATACTGCTTGCCGGTAAATTCAGCCAGAGCCTGCAAGGTGCTAAGTAGCATAGCCGAAGAAATGGTATTCCCGATACTAAAATAACTCTGATTAAAAGCAATACTAATTTCAGCATCCTGAGCTTTGACCAGTCGTTGCTCGGCTCCGGCAGGAATATGAATATAGCCCCAGATTTTATTTTCGTTTAATAGCTTCTCGATTTCGACCGTTTGATCGGAAACGGTATGCACTTGTAGGGTATGATTCAAAGATAAATGATCATAAATCTTGCTGCTCAGGCTACTTTGATCCTGATCAATAATGGCGACTGGTAGATGATCCGGTTTGCCTTTGGCAAACATGCTGCCAAGTAAAATCAGAATACAGGCTGGGGCGAGCAGAACCAGAGTCAGATCACATTTCTCTCTGCATAAATAGCGTATTTCACGCTGAATACCCGCCCAGAATCCAGAAGCCATTTATTTTGGCTCTTTCAATTTAAACAGCACGCTCATGCCGACTTTTAGCTCAGGCATTTCAGTGACTGGCACAAGATGAACTTTAAAACTGCGGACATCATAACCACCGGTTTGGCGCGTGGTTTTAATGGTGGCAAATTCACCTTCAGCACTAATATTTTTTACTTTAAAAGTGGCTGATTGATTCAGTGCCGGAATAAACCCTTCAAGCTGTTGCTGTTTACCTAAAGCGGCATATTGGTCTTCACGAATATTCAGGCTGATCCAGCGTTCTGCCGAGATCAGGCTGACCACTGGCACTGCGGTTGCCACCAGCTCAGTGGCATTTCCATAGGTTTTGGAGACGGTACCATCAATCGGTGCCAATAATTCAGTTTCTGCTTCTAGTGCATTGGCTTCAGCGACTGCTGCACGGGCTATATCGACCTGAGCATCTGCTGAACTTTTCTGTTCTGGTGTACTGCCGCGTTTAGCCCGGGCATATTGCTGATAAGCAGCTTCGGTCATTTGGGATGCAGATTGTGAAGCTGCAAACAGTTCATCTCGGCGCTGGCGGGAAATGACGCCTTCCTTAAATAGATTGGCTCCACGTTGATAGGAAGTTTTAGCGAGTTGCTCCTGTGCTTTTAGTGACTGCCAGTTGGCATACAGAGAAGCGATATTTTCTTCCTGAGAACCACGTTCTGCGGTGGACTGAAGTGCTAATGCAGACTGTAAAGTGGCTAAAGCCTGCTGCTTTTTCGCCTCAATTTCAGGACTATGCAATTTTACCAGCGCCTGACCTTTCTTGACGTTATCGCCTTCCTGCACATAAATCTTTTCAATCCGGCTTGGAACTTTAGTGGCCACTTGAACGGTTTCTGCCTCAACCCGGCCTTGTAGCTCGATTTCTGTGGTTTGATAGGTTTTCCATAGACCAAACCCAATCAAAGCAAGAATCACTGGAATTAAAGCTAAAAGCAGATATTTTTTGCGCGATTTTTTTTCTGTGCTTTCAGGATTATCTGGCTCTGATTCACTGTAATTGATTTCTGAAGCCGGTTCATCAACAGGATGTTCTGGCTTTTGCTCATCTGTCATGTCTGGCTCCATTAACGAATATAGTGGGTATTGGCATGTTGCATGTAATTTGGAAATTCAACAATTGAGCCATGGCTCTGTAATAAGGTCGCAAGAGACATCACATATTTAAAAGCATTTAATGCCATTTCTGCTTTTAAACTGCTGAGCATGTTTTGGGCATCGATGACCTGAGTGGCTGTCCCGACATCTTCCTTAAAGGATAACTCCTGAATACGCAGATTTTCCTGAGCTGCTTTCAGATTCTGCTGAAGTAGAGCATCACTTTGCTGGGCGCTGACTGCTTCACTAAATGATTTATAAATCAGGTTTTCAATCTCCTGTTGGGTACGCGCCGTCATGAGTTCAGCGGCATAGCGTTTCAGCTCTGCAGCCTGAATATTTTTATTTTTATCAATGCCTGAGAACAGGTTATAACGTGCTGCAACCCCCACAATCCAGTTTTGATGTTGATCCAGGCTATATTCACCAAACGCAAAAACATTTGGCTTTTTAGCGGCCTGCTGGGCTTTGACATTGGCTTTGGCCAGCTCGGTATCCATCTGCATTTTTTTGATCAGAGGAGAGTTCTGACTAAAACTGCTGAGCAGAATATTCACATTTTGGGGTTCAGCACGATTCACAAATAAAGGTGTGCTTAGCTCGGTGATATTGCTATCCAGCAACAGATTATTTAGCTGAAATAGGGCAGCATTCAGATTGGCTTGGGCATTTTGTTGTGCGCGTTCAGCATTGTTGCGTGCCACTTCGAACTGCATGCGTTGACCTTTACTGATAAAACCCTGCTGTTCCAGCTTCAGAGCATTACGATAATGTTGTTGCATGGCATTTGAATTAAAGAGTGCTGCATCCAGTAACTGTTTTTGTAGTTGAACATTAAAGTAAGACTGAATCAGTTCAAAACGCTGCGTGTCCTGTTGCTGCTGATTGCTAAGTTCGCTACGTCCTGACTGAATATTGGCAATTTCTTTGGCGCTACGGGTGAGGCCTCCGGTATATAGTGGCATCATCACGGAAACAGTGGGACGAATCACCTGATCTTCAAGGACTACATTAGACGTATCCGGAATCAGACCAACTCCGCTATGAATAGTATTGTTAAGTCCTTCACGCAGTGGATCAGTAATACCTGCAGGTAGATCCACACCATTACTGGCTTCCCACTCATTAAGCTGGCCATTCACGCCTTGAGAGAGTGAATTCTCCAGATTATTTTTAAACTGCTTTAATGGAATATCGACTTCACTATGAAAGGCATAGGCACGAACATTCAGGTCAACATGAGGTAGGCCAATACCTTTGACAGCTTCTGCTTCAAGTTTTGACGCTTGCTCCAGACTTTGAAAAGCCTGGCTACTATAGGAACGTTGCAACAATTGTTGTTCTGCATCCTTAAAGCTGATGCTTTGTGCATAAGCAAAACTGCCATACATCATAGATGCAAGCACAGTCAGACCCCAGCAGACACATTGTTTATTTTTCTTCATATTCATAAAGTGGTAATGTAAAAGTCACATTAATTCAGTCTAAGCTGCATTATAAATCAAGTGCTTGCAGTGCAGGAATGGGTTAAGTTGTAGTATTGTTGTAATTTGAAACAATTCACTTCTCAAGTTTCAAGCTGATAGTTCTATGTCACTCTAAAACTTGAGCCGAGTTTAAATTCATTTTTCAATTATTTTATATTAGCGGCCGATTCAACATCTTCTAAGCATTGGATGAGATTGAATATTTTTAGCTGTACAATTTCTCATAAATGAAATCACCGAGTTAGAACAAAAAAATCAAAGATATTCAAATTATCCCTCGAATCTAGATTGGTTTTTTGACTCTATCTTCATTCTTGGATAGAAATAATTTTGTGCAAGCGGCGTCCAGATATGGTTAAATGCCATCATTTTATTGTGTTTCACTCTGAAAGGAAAAATCATGCGCGCGTACAACTTCTGTGCTGGTCCTGCTGCATTACCTACTGCCGTACTTGAAAAGGCTCAAGCTGAAATGCTTGACTGGCAGAGCAAAGGTCTTTCGATCATGGAAATGAGCCACCGTAGTGCAGACTATGTTGCAGTTGCGGAAAAGGCAGAAGCAGACCTTCGCAAACTCATGAATATTCCTGAGAACTATAAAGTACTGTTCTTGCAGGGTGGTGCATCTTTGCAATTCTCGGCAATTCCATTGAACTTGCTGGGTAAAAACAACAAAGCTGACTATATCCGTACCGGTATCTGGTCTGAAAAAGCATTGAAAGAAGCTAAACGCTATGGCGATATCAATGTGGTTGAAGCAGGCATTAAAACTGAAGATGGTAAATTAGCGATTGCTGATCAAAGCACATGGAATCTTTCTGATGATGCCGCTTATGTGCATTATGCAGATAACGAAACTATTGGCGGTCTGCAATTTGCCCATGTGCCAGAAACTGATAAGCCACTCGTATGTGATTTCTCTTCAAGCATTCTGTCTGCACCGATTGATGTTTCTAAATTCGGTCTGATCTATGCCGGTGCGCAAAAGAATATTGGCCCTGCAGGTTTAACACTGGTTATTATCCGTGAAGATCTGCTTGATCAGGCAAAACCTGAAATTCCAAGCATCCTGAAATATGCAGATCAAGCGAAAAACGGTTCGATGGTCAACACACCATCAACTTATGCATGGTATCTATCTGGTCTGGTATTTGAATGGTTACTGGAACAGGGCGGTGTAGACGCGATTCATAAAGTGAACCTGCAAAAAGCTGAATTGCTTTATGGCTATATCGATTCTAGCGACTTCTATGCAAATCCGATTGCCAAAGAAAACCGTTCAATCATGAACGTTCCATTTACCTTGGCAAATCCTGAACTTGAAAAACAGTTCCTGCAAGAAGCAAAAGAAAACCATTTGCTTAACCTTGCCGGCCACCGTTCAGTAGGCGGTATGCGTGCCAGCATTTACAATGCCGTACCGTTAGAAGGTGTACAGGCATTGGTAAACTTCATGGATGACTTTGCTAAACGCAATGCTTAATTCCTGAGAATTAAAAAACCCGGCAATTGGCCTAATGCCAGTCAGTTAAGAGATTGACTGGCTTTTTCTTGGGTATTTTTGAGGTTTTCCTTTTACAACCCTTGGATAACTCCTCACTCTTCTCTCAGGTATAACATACCGATTAGATTTCTCCATTAA
>NZ_VOZD01000014.1:0-81123 GCF_013419915.1 Acinetobacter sp. YH12043 | reverse complement strand
ATTTTCTGACAAATATTTCTCAAATAAACTTCGAGTAATTTCTACCATTCAATCAATGAAAATAATTTCGATCAATCAACCAGTAAAAATCCACACAAGTTGTTCTTCATAATCTCTTAATGATCTTACTTAAAACCTCGTCAGTTTTAAGCTCCAACCCAACCACTTAACGTTTCGTTTCATGCATTGCGTTGGTGTGCTGCGTATTCTATACAGTTTCCGAACCAGTGCAAGAGCTTTTCTTAAAAATATTCAAAAAAGCGCACTGTACGTTTATTTTTTAATCTGAATTGCTATTTTTAGCAGTTTTAATGCTTTTTTCCAGTCATTTTTGGCCCGAAAGTTTAAGCAAATGTGAATTTCTACTGGTTTAGTTTTTATTAAAAGGGATCGTTGCATACGATCCCTTTTAATATTGAACAATAAATTTTAATTTGCCTGCTCGCCAAGCCAATTCATAAATTTTTGTCGTTCAGCTTTAGATGCCTGTTTCCACAACTGAATTAATTGCTGATCAAGCTGACCAACTGATACATTTTCCCGAACGTTTGCAGTAGCCACATTCGGTGTGCTTGCAGTTTGAGTGTAGACCGCTGCTGGCTGATTTGTTGGAGTTACAACTTTATTCGTTGTCAAATCCACAGATTTTCCTAAAATACTTTGCCCTAGTAATGGTTTCGCTACCTCTTTTGCTCCTACCTGCTGAACCAGAAGCTGATTTTTTGCATCATATAAACCAATAATTGGCTGATCTTTATATTTTTTCGCTTCATCAAAATTTTTAGGCGCGTTAATTAAACCCAATTTATAAGCTTCACCATCTTTAAGTTCTGGAGTTTTTACAGTTACTACGCCAGATTTTAAAATGTCATGAGAATTGTCATTGTGCTGGAAAAATTCAGTATAATGAACACTAATCGCATTTGTACCCGCATCCAGTTTATAAGTTTGATCTGAGCGCAATAGACCTGAACGCACTTCCTGATCATTCACTGCAATCATCTTGATTTCTTCAGGTACGGTTAATGTCACGGCTGAAAAAACTGATGTGCTGCCCAATAATGCAACTACAGCTGCTGTGATACGTAAATCCATGTCACTCACTCATTCTGGTTAATATATAAAATTTTCATTGCACTATGCCGTGTACAAATGACAATTCTATGACAAATGCTTTGCCTCTACAGCACTTTACTCAGCATTTATCAGACTATCTATCTTCTGATTTCTGCTATATCACACATAAAAAAGAAGTACTTAACAGTACTTCTTTCTCATCTCTAAATCGATTATGCGAAGGTCTTAAATCGTTCTGCATCATCCATAAAGGTTTTTTCACCTGGAGGCGCTTCGATTGAACCAAATACCAATTGAGCACGAAGCTTCCAGTTTGATGGAATACTAAAAGTTTGCGCTACTTCTTCATCGATGATCGGATTGTAGTGCTGTAGTGATGCGCCAATATTATGTTCAGCCAAAGCTGTCCAGGTTGCAAACTGCGCAATACCGCTAGCATGCTCTGACCAGATCGGGAAATTATCTGCATACAGCGCAAATTTTTCTTGCATTCCTTTAATGACATTCTGGTCTTCATAAAACAGTGCAGTTCCATAACCTGCCGCAAAACCATCTATTTTGCTATTGGTAGCCTCAAAAGCATCTGCTGACACTAGGTCGCGTAAAGTTTCACGCACAATATGCCAAAAAGTATCATGTGATTGACCAAACAAAATCACCACGCGTGAAGATTGCGAGTTAAAAGATGATGGACTATGTTTCACCGCCTCTTTAATGATGTACTCAATTTCTGCCTGATCCAGGCTGACATTTTTCCCAATAGCATAAATACTACGGCGCTTTTTAATATGATCTAGAAATGCCATGATCTCACCTCGTTCTATTCTGATTATTTAAAACCAATAAGATCATCCTAAGCATTTTCACTGCCCAAAACAGTCTTATTTCGATAACAATGTGTTTTATTTATAGAACATTCTCAGAGATACTAAGGTTGATCCTTTGTATCAATCACCTTAGCGCATGCTAATTTCAAAAATCGCCGGTCTTAGCTAAATACCTGGAAGCTGTCTGGATTCACTGACTCAATTTTATCTTCTATTGCTTCTTCAATTGAACCGAAACAGAGCTGAGCACGTAGCAACCAGTTTTCATCAATCTTAAAATGCTCAGCTACAGCGTGATTGATCTGCGCATTATAATGTTGTAACGAAGCACCTAGACCAGCATCTGCCAGCGCAGTCCACGCAGCAAACTGCACCATGCCGGAAGTCTGCTCTGACCACAGTGGAAAATCATCAGCACTAAATGGAACCTTCTTCTGTAATTGCTGAATGGTACGCTGATCTTCATAGAATAAAATCGTGCCATAGGCATTTGCACATTGATCCAGCTTGATTCTAATCCCCTCGTAGACCGATGCCGGCACATGCTGGCGTTGAACATCTTTCACAATGTTCCAGAATTGATGATGTGAATCGGCAAATAGCACGATAATGCGTGCACTTTGTGAATTATAAGCTGAAGGACAACTATGCACAGCTTCCTGAATCAGCTCGGTCAGATAAGCTTGACTGAAATGCACACGCTTACCTAGCTGATAGATCCCACGACACTTTTTTTAATTTCTCAACAAAAGTGAATTCTAAATTTTCAACTACTTTACTCTTTTTAGGAAATTTAAAATCCTTAGTCAGGTCAGTTGTTAATACCTGCCCAATTTTATTGAGTAATGCCATTTTCTACCCTCTACATATAGCCTGAACTTCAATCACCAGGCAAATCCCATACAATTATAATGGGTTTATTCAGGCAGGCAGGATTTGCTGTTTTTTTCATGCTGCTTTTTAGAGCATTCAAGCCCCTTAAAAGCAACAAACTCCGCATTTAGCGGAGTTTATGTGATGCAAGTCGCATTAATTATTTTTCAGTTTCAAACAATGCCGCAACGAATGATTTTGCTGAGAATGGACGTAAGTCATCAATTTTCTCACCTACACCGATAAAGCGAATCGGTACATGGGTACGGCTGGCGATATTAAACAGCACACCACCTTTTGCAGTACCATCCAGTTTGGTAATAGTTAAACCTGTCAAACCTACTGCCTCATCAAACATTTCAACTTGATTAATGGCATTCTGTCCTGTACCAGCATCCACCACCAGCATCACTTCATGTGGTGCAGTCGCATCAATCTTCTGCATCACACGTTTAACTTTGGTCAATTCCTGCATCAGGTGACCTTTATTATGCAAACGGCCTGCAGTATCTGCAATTAAAACATCCACACCTTTGGCACGCGCACTTTCGAAAGCATCAAAAATGACTGAAGCGGAGTCAGCACCATGACCTTGGGCTACGACGGCGATATTGTTGCGTTCACCCCAGATCTGTAACTGCTCAGTTGCAGCAGCACGGAAAGTATCACCCGCAGCCAGCATGACTTTTTTACCTTCGCCTTGCAGACGTTTTGCGAGTTTTCCAATGGTCGTGGTTTTACCTACACCATTTACACCCACCACCAGAATTACATATGGATTTTTGTTTGGATCGATATGCAGCGGTTTTACACGCGGAGCCAGCAAAGCCACCAGTTCTTCCTGAAGTGCTTTATACAGTGAGTGAGAATAAATCAGGTCACCGCGTGCAGTACGTTCAGTCAAATTGGCAATAATCGTTTTGGTCGCATCAACACCGATATCTGCAACCAAAAGCTGTTCTTCAACTTCTTCTAATAATTCATCGTCAATTTCTTTGCCACCAATCAGGATATTGACCATCCCATCGGCAAGATTTTTACGGGTTTTGGTTAAACCCTCTTTCATACGGCTAAAGAAACCGCCTTTTGCAGCAGGTTCTTCTTCCTGAGCTTCTGTCGCTACAGGTGCAGAAACTTCAGCAGTTGCGCTTGGTGTTTCTACAATCGGCACATTAACCGCAGGTAAACTCGGTAATGTGACATCATCATCTCCGATATCAGCATCAATCAAAAATTTGTTTTGCCCATTAGATTGCTGTTGCATGCCGAATCCTTGAAAAGCATTGCGTTAAAAAATTGAATTCTAGCATAACTTGCAGTGTTTTGAGCGGGCAATCCAATCCATGAATAAACAACCAAAAAATAACAGTGTTTGGTTGCTTTCAATACAAGATTTCTGAAAAATAATCCTAAATACAAATATCTATTCATTGGAAGACTTTGTGTCCACATCTTTTTTTGCTATCTCCTCCTTATCCAGAATCATCAAACAGCGGATTTCTCCTGTTGCAGTACTCATCCTGAGTTTTGGTTTTAGCCCGGTGCATGCCGCAACACAGAGTGAATTATCCCGCACCACCATCGAAACCTATTTAGGTAATGGCTTAAAAGTCATTATCCGGGAAGATCATCGCTCCCCGATGGTGATGACACAGATCTGGTATAAAGTCGGCAGTAGCGATGAATCTGGTAATATTCTCGGCGTCTCTCATGCCTTGGAACACATGATGTTTAAAGGCACGAGCAAAGTTCCCAATGATGAATTTACCCGCCTGAGCCGGATTTATGGCGGTAGTATTAATGCTGCGACCTTTACCAATTATACGAACTATTATCAGCTCTATCCTAAAGCCTATTTTCCAATGGCGCTAGAACTCGAATCTGACCGCATGAACAACCTCTTGTTACGCCAGCAAGATTTTGATCCGGAAATTAAAGTGGTAATGGAAGAACGGCGTCAGCGTACTGATGATAATCCGCGTGCCCAGGCATTTGAACGATTTAGATGGATCAGTTACCCCACCAGTCACTATCGTCAGCCCGTGATTGGTCACATGAAAACGCTCAATAATATTCAGCTGAGTGATGTTAAAAAATGGTATCGAGACTGGTATAGCCCGAATAATGCCATCCTGGTCATCGTCGGGGATGTTGACGTTCAAGAAGCTCTCGTTCAGGTACAGAAATATTTTGGCGATATTCCGATGCGTCCCACACCCTCACATAATGACGTACTCGAGTTTGAGCGCTTAGGCTATCGTCATATGGAAATTGAGAGCAATGTTCAGGTGCCTAATCTGTATATGACCTGGAATGTGAAATCTCTAGCTACCGCCAAGAATCCTCAAGATGCCTATGCTCTAACCATTATTCGCAGCCTGCTGGATAGTGGGATTTCTTCTCGGTTGCAGGATCGTCTGGTTCGCGACCGCAAAGTGCTTACTTCTGTGAGTGTATCCTATGATCCTTATAACCGTGGAGATAGCCTGTTTGGTATTTCCGCACTTCCGGCTCCAGGCGTTAACCTGGCAGAAGCACAAACGGCCATCCAGAAAGAAATTGATTTATTAAAAACTGAAGCTATTTCTGAGTATGAACTGGCACGGATCAGCACACGCTTTATTTCAAATCTGATTTATAGTCAGGACAGTCTGAGCGGACAGGCCAAAATGATTGGAAACCTTGAAGTAAACGGATTGAGTTACCGCCTGATGGATGAACTGCCTCAGCATTATGACAGTGTCCGTGCAGAGGACATTCAGCGGGTTGCTAATGCCTATTTTGTCCGTGAAAATTTAAGTACGCTCTACCTTTTGCCTGAACAGAAAGCTCAATAATGGTTATTACAATGTCTAAAGTTCGCTCTCTTATCCTTTTAACCAGCTTAAGCCTCAGTTCAAGCCTTTGGGCAGAAAATTATTTAGATACCCAACCTGATCTGAATGATAATCCCAGTCAGTTACAAGCGATCCCTCTCCTGCAAAGTTTAAAAAACATTAATCAAAAGCAGGCATTTCAAGCACCTTTTATTCATGACCTGAATAATCACTACAAAGTTCGCACTTTATTTGTTGAAACCCGTGATTTACCTATGGTCGATATTCAACTGACCTTTAATGCCGGATCAGCACGAGATCAGGAAATTGCTAAAGGTTTATTTGGCTTATCCAGCACAGCAGCCAAACTGATGCGCGAAGGAACAGATAAATATACGGCCGCACAGGTAGCTTCAGTCTTTGATGCCACAGGCGCACAATTTAGCGTACAGGCTTATCGCGATATGTTTGTCGTTCGCCTGCGAACTTTGTCAGATCCCAAGAAAATGGAACCTGCTTTGGGCATGATGATGGAAGTTCTCAAAAATGCCACATTCAAGCCTTCCAGTATTCAATTAGCACTCAGCAATACTCAAGTAGGACAAAAACAGCTTCAGGAAAATCCAAGCAAACTGATGGATATCCGGTTTTATCGGGCATTGTATGGTCAGCATCCTTATGCCGAACCCATTACCGGCACCATTGGCAGTACCAAAAAAATTACGGCTGATTTACTGAAAAAATTCCGCGACCAGTTTCTGGTAGCACAAAACATGAATATTGCCATTACCGGCAAACTCAGTCCTAAACAGGCACTGGAACTTTCTGAACGAATTGCAGGCAATTTGCCTCAAGGACAGAAAGCTGTTGCATTAGCTGAACCTGAAGAAAAATCGGGTTTTGATATTGTGCATTTGCCTTATAACTCATCCCAAGCGCATGTGACCTTCGGCCACTTAGGACCAAACCGTTTTACTGAAGATCGGCTTGCTCTAGAAGTGGCCAATCGCATGTTTGGTGGTAGCGGATTTAATGCAGTATTAATGCAGGAATTAAGGGTAAAACGCGGCTATACCTATGGTGCTTATAGCACATTGAGCTTTAGTCAGGCACCCGGTATATTTAGCTTCCGTTATTCGACTAGACAAGATCAATTACTGGATAGCATTCAGGTCGCACATCAGGCTTTTATCAACTTTGTAAATCAGCCGATTGATACTAAGCGACTGGAAGAAACCAAGGCCGGGATGTTAAGAGCATTTCCGAATAATTACAGCAGCAATGCCACAATCAATGCCCAGTTAGGCACAATGGGCTTTTATGCAGAGCAAGCCGACTATCTGTCACGCTATCCAGAACGTCTAGCCAAAATTACCGCAGCAGATGTGCAAAATGCCGTGCGCAAATATCTGCATCCAGAACGCTTGACACTGGTCGTGGTAAGTCAAGAATTAGATAAAGAAGCATTAAAACTACGACTGGAACAGAACCTGTTAGATCCTTCTACACCACTGCCGAATACGATTCCAATACCTAAGGCATATCCACAGAAACCGGCGGAAGCTGACGAGCCCGTAGAGATTCCTGCTGATACGCCTGCATCAATTTAAGATATTGACCGCGATGGATGCGTTGCTGTTGCAGCAAAGTCTGAGCCATATCCTGGGTTTGGGGTAAGCTCTGCTGTTCTGCAAGTTGCTGAAGTAAATTAAATTGGGAAGTCGTCAGTGGACGATAAATGGCAAATGTGGCCAGGCATAAGATTAATGCCACAATGAAAATAACAACCGCATTATAAATTTGTTCAAGCTTAATTTTATTCAGAAAATCGCTTAATTTTTTGCTATCTATAGCCATACACTACCTCAAGTTGCAGCTAGTGTATGGCTGGGCCCCATGAAGTTCAAGTCAAAGATTGAATGACCAGTATAAATACACATCTCGATATGACTATAAATCGGTTAGGATTTCAACAATTCGTACACACTCCAGGCAATGACCATAGCCACCAGACCTAAAACCAGTAAAATTGCAAACTTGCTTAAGCCGGCTTCTGCTTCAGGTGGATGCAGTCGATCTTCATCTGCAATTCGGACCAATTCATCATTATAGTGACTATAAAACTCTGCACGCTGGGTTTCGTCCAGAGCGCGGGTAAAATCATAAACTTCTTTACGTTGAGCCAGACTGTAATCACCTAGATGGGTATATTTGTCATAAATTGCCTCATCCAGTTTTTTACGGTGTACATGCGCCAATTCTGTAATCTGACTGGCTGTTGGGGGCATATCAAAACTGAGCCCTTCAAGAGTTCTTTGCATCATGTTGTTCTCCTTTTCTTTTGTTCTATTGTTAAAATCTATACCAACCCAACTTCCAAGTGTGTATAGTTTGATCGTACAAACTATAAATTAAGTAAACAGGAAAGCTGATATAGTTGACTTTTCCATTATTCTGTAATATTAGTTTAATAATAGTAAGTTATATTTGTATTTAGACTTAAAAGTCTATCCGAAATCATAATTAAAATTAAGGAGTTTTTATATTATGCAGAATATCTCTCAACATGATTTGGAACATCTGTATGCAGATGCAGTGAATACCATTCAATCGCAAATGAACTTTGTCGATGCAGTAAAACAATTAGAAGATGCAGCGCGCGCCGGTCACGGTAAAGCAGCTCTCTTTTTAGCTGAACTGTATTATCAGGGTTTTCGTGTAGAACGAGATTCACTCAAAGCACAATACTGGCAGAACATGGCCACCATGCAAGCCTGAAGAAACGTCACCTCGGTGACGTTTTTTTATGCCATTTTTTCGAAATACTGCAATTAAGACATAATTTATTACGATTGCTTGCAAAGCTGAAACAGTAATTTCACTTGAACTTTCTAGAATAGAGCTGAACTCTAATAGCACTTTATTTTAACGACAATGCGAAAAATTATTCAATACGACCCGATTTGTAAAAACTTTCTTTTGAGGCTGACCATCCTCAAATCTATGATGTATTGCGGCGTTTTGTGGGGCGTCTATCATCAGGGTTGGGCGATGATGCGTGATCAGGAAGATTATATTTTTCCATTCTGGCTTAATTCTCTGGATGCCAAAAATTATGCCAAGGAACATTGGCCAGGTTATGTACCCCGTAGAATCAACCCGGAAGATTTCGAAAACAACTTGTTACCTACACTGTCTCGACTAGCCGTGACACCTACTTTATGTAGCGGCAATGGCACTAAACTAAAGTTATCCATTCCACAGATGCGTCACCTGTTTTTTTCACATCAAAGACTGCACTTTGCCTAAAAACATGTTATTTATAAAGACATAAAATAGACACCTAGAGATGTTCAGCTGGATACATACTCTAGGACTAATAATAATTAGATAAAAAGGACTCAATAGAATGACCAACGTAGCACAAGTGCTCGGTGATAAAGTACATCAGGCAGTTTATACCATCCGTCCAGACTCTACAGTTTTAGAAGCAATTAGCCTGATGGCAGAAAAAGGAATCGGGGCGCTGGTCGTTACCCACGAAGATAGTGTGGTCGGCATTTTGTCAGAGCGTGATTACACCCGTAAAATCGCATTGATGCAAAGAACCTCTTTTGATACCACGGTCAATGAAATTATGACACCTAAAGTCATAACCGTGACTTCTGCAACTTCTGTTGAAGACTGCTTAGCATTAATGACTGACCGCCATTTACGCCACTTACCTGTAGTTGAAAATGACAAACTGATTGGCCTGATTTCGATTGGTGACTTGGTCAAAGCTGCAATGGAAGATCAACGTAAGCTGATTGATCAGTTACAACAATATATTTCAGGCTAAAATTCTTTCTTAGTTGAATACGTAAATTAAGACTCAAACTCAAAATGTCATTACAAACAAATGACAATGTCATATCAAAACCAGATTAGATATAAAAAATCCCAGCCTTAAGACTGGGATTTTTTGATTATTAGATCAAATTAAAGACCGAGTTTCTCTGCGACATAGTCAGAGTCTTTATCACCACGACCTGAAAGATTCACTACAATCTTAGTCTCTTTAGGCAGTTTACCCGCTTCACGAATTGCCCAAGCCACTGCATGTGAACTTTCTAATGCTGGCACAATTCCCTCAACGCGTGACAGGGTCATAAAGGCATCCAGACATTCCTGATCTGTTGCTGTAGTGTATTCCACACGACCTAGATCTTTCAGCAGGCTGTGCTGTGGCCCTACGCCTGGATAATCCAGCCCAGAAGCAATCGAATGCACAGGTAAAGGCTCACCCTGCTCATCTTCGAGTACATAACAGGCCATACCATGCAACTGGCTTGGTTTACCCAAAGTCAGCGTTGCGGAATGCTTATCAGTATTTAAGCCATGACCTGCAGGCTCTACCCCCACCAGTTTCACTTCTGGATCATTCAGGAATGCCGTGAATGCCCCCATGGCATTTGAACCACCACCCACACATGCCACCACAAAGTCTGGGTTTGCACCGAAGCGTTCATTGGTTTGAACCTTGATTTCATCGCCAATAATGGACTGGAAATCACGCACCATCATTGGGAATGGATGCGGTCCTACCACCGAACCAATCGCATAGATATAGTTTTTCGGATCTTTCAAGTATTCTTCAAAAGCACTGTCGACTGCATCTTTAAGGGTCGCGGTACCACGCGTCACAGAAATCAGCTTAGCACCCAAGATTTTCATCTTTACGACGTTTGGATGTTCTTTTTCGATATCCACCTGGCCCATATGAATTTCACATGGAATACCCACCAAAGCACATGCAGTAGCCAATGCTACACCATGCTGACCTGCACCGGTTTCTGCAATGACTTTGGTTTTACCCATGTATTTCGCTAGCAGTGCTTCACCCAGGCAGTGATTGATTTTATGTGCACCGGTATGATTCAGGTCTTCACGTTTTAAATAGATCTGTGCTCCACCTAACTGGTCAGAAAGACGTTTAGCATGAAACAAAGGACTAGGACGGCCGACATAATTGGCAAACAGGTCTTTTAATTCATTCTGGAATTCTTCAGTTTGACGGATTTCCTGATAGGCAACATTGATGTCATCCATGGCCTGTTTTAGATCTGGTGGAATGAACTGACCGCCATATTGACCAAAGAAACCCTCTTCGTTCGGCAACGCAATACCATTAATTTGATGAGCCATAATAATTCCTGAATATTGGAATAAGGTATAACAAGTGACTTTATACTAGAATATTTCGTTTTAAAGCACTAATAACTATAGATAAAGTCACTTATAGATAAATGGAATCAACGCGCCAGATATTTGGTCATATCCTCAATGCCTTTTAAGGTCATTGGAAACATATGATCTTCAAAGATTTGCTTAATCAGGCCAATAGTATGCGTGTAATGCCAGTATTTTTCTTCTTCAGGATTAAGCCAGGCGGTTTTATCAAAATGCTGACGCAGACGCTGTAACCAGACCTGTCCTGCCTCATCATTCATATATTCGACCGAACCACCGACGGAGTTCAACTCATAGGGAGCCATGCTGGCATCACCCACTACAATCACCCGGTAATCCCGTCCATAGGTATTGAACAAGTCCCAGGTATTCATGCGCGAGCTGGAACGACGGACATTATCTTTCCAGACATAGTCGTATAGACAATTATGGAAATAGAAATATTCCAGAGTCTTAAATTCGCTCTTGGCGGCGCTAAACAGTTTTTCACACTGAGCGATATGCGCATCCATTGATCCACCGATATCAAACAGCATTAGTACTTTAATACGGTTACGACGCTCCGGCACCAATTGCACATCCAGAATCCCCTGTTTGGCGGTTTCACGAATAGTACTATCAATGTCCAGTTCTTCAGCCGCACCCTGACGAGCGAACTTACGCAAACGGCGCAGTGCCATCTGCATCTGACGACTACCAAGAATCTGATCATCATCCAGATTACGGTATTGACGCTGTTCCCAGACTTTGACGGCGGAACGTTTACGCCCCGGCCCGCCAATGCGCACACCTTCAGGATGATCACCATAGGCACCAAATGGCGATGTGCCACCAGTACCAATCATCTTATTCCCGCCCTGATGTTTTTTATGCTGTTCGCGCAAGCGTTCTTCCAGCATTTTCATCAGTTCTTCCAGCGATCCGGCTTTTTTCAGTTCTTCACGCTGTTCAGGGGTTAAGTGCTTTTCCAGAAGTTCCAGATCAAACCAGTCTTTGGGTAGTTTATGCACCTGATTCAGCAGTTCATCCAGATCAAAAGTCGCGATACCATCAAAGTAATCTTTCATGGCGCGATCGAACTTGTCGAAGTAGCGCTCGTCTTTGACCATCACAGTTTTAGCAAGCTGATAGAACTCGCCCTGATCAGCAAAAATCACGCCTGCCGCCACCGCTTGATTCAGATCAATCAGCTCACGGGTGGAAACTGGTACGCCATATTTTCTGAGGGTATAAAACAATCGCACAAACATGCGTGTTTCTCCCTTAGCGACGCGACATAAAGGCTAGACGTTCAAGCAGTTGTACATCCTGCTCATTTTTGATCAGCGCGCCGTACAAAGGCGGAATCGCTTTGGACTTGTCGGTATTTCTTAAAATGTCTTCCGGCATATCATCTGCCATGAGTAGGCTTAGCCAGTCGATCAGTTCTGAAGTTGAAGGTGGTTTTTTCAAGCCTGGAATCTGACGTAACTTGAAGAAGACTTGCAGAGCTTCATTCACCAGCGTTGCTGAAATATTCTCAAAATGCACATCGATAATTTCACGCATGGTCGCTTCATCCGGAAACTCGATATAGTGGAAGAAACAACGGCGCAAGAAAGCATCTGGAAGCTCTTTCTCGTTATTTGAAGTGATGATGACAATCGGACGCTGGGTCGCAGTAATGGTTTCACCCGTTTCATAAACGAAGAAAGACATCTTGTCGAGTTCATGCAGCAAGTCATTTGGGAACTCGATGTCTGCTTTATCGATCTCATCAATCAGCAATACACAGCGTTCTTCACTGGTAAATGCTTCCCAGAGTTTACCCGGCTTGATGTAGTTCTTGATGTCATAAACGCGATCATCACCTAACTGACTATCACGTAAGCGTGATACCGCATCATATTCATACAGGCCCTGCTGTGCCTTGGTCGTTGATTTGATATGCCAGGTAATCAGCTTCAGTCCAAGGCTTTGTGCCACCTGTTCAGCCAACAAGGTTTTACCTGTACCCGGCTCACCTTTAACCAGCAAGGGTTTTTGCAAACTACGCGCAGCTTTCACAGCTAGTTTTAAACTGTCAGTGGCAATGTACTGATCCGTACCTGAGAATTGTTGAATATCAGCAGACATGATTGAACCTTATTTTTTTATTTACAGCGGTGAACTTTTCTTGTTTGACTCAAGACCCGTTTTACTGGATGCATAGGTCGACCAGCAATAGCCAATCACAGACCCGATACCAATGACAAATAAAATAAGTGACGCATTAATCCAAACGAGTTCATATTCCTTGGTCAGAATTCCAAACAGCAGCCCGAAAATAGCGGGCGCAACTGAAGCATTACTGCCTTCAGAAACGGTTGGAGTCAACAGCACGGCAAAGGCCAACAGCCATAAAAAACCGCCTATTGCCTTTGGCATGCGCTTGGTCACGCCATACCAGCAGGCTAACGCAATCAGGCTGCCCAGCAGATACACTGCAAATGCAATACTCTGGTCAGGAATTGAGTCCAATACAGCTACAAAACCATTCATTTCACAACTCCTGAACTGAGCTTAAGCCCCACGAAGACCTTCTGGTGCTGGTGCATTCGGGTTAATCAAACCTTCTGGTGGCATTTGCAGGAAGAAACCACGGGTAGAAATTGAATCCATCACATGTAAAACATTGGCACGTGCCAGTTTACGTGATTCACTCAATTCAAGATGCATGACAAAAGTCGCACGACCAAACGCAACACGTACCGGTTCAGCCAATACCTCTAGTGGTTCGAAGGTTTCGGCTTCGTTCTCATCTGCAGGACGCGCCACATAAAGATACATTTCATCTTTTTTGCTAGATTTGTAGATAGACACTTGCATGTTTCAAACGACTTTTCTGAAAAAACAATCGCAAGGATACATCAAAAAAACGACAGAAACATTAGCCGCTTCAAATGCATCAGTCGTGATTTTGTATAATTGCTTTATCTTTAATCAATCCAGTAAAAATCACTCAACCACTTTCATCTGTGTCGACAGATAAGACTCATCCTGATGCAATACCTTAATTAGCGGCAGAGTTAATAACTCATAGCGCCAGCCAAGCAAGTAGTTTGGCAGATCCTGTTCATCCTTATGACATACCACATGCTGATATAAGGCATTCAGCCATTTCTTACGCATCAGCACTTCTTTGGGTACAGAGATCTCATTGGATATATTCTGAATCATTGTTTCAACCTTCTCGCCAATCTCTCTGGATGAATGGCGGATTGGACGTGCCAGACGTAATGGCCAGTCGGCCTGATCAGGTAGGAATTTCAACAGATCAAGAATAGTCTTGCCATGTTCACGGACAATATTGGCCCGGATGTCTTTCATCTGACTGAGCTGGAAATTATTGCGCGGGAATTTCTCTACCAGATCAATCATGGTCGAGTTTTTCAGAATAAAACTACGCGGTTGATTCAATGCCTTGGCAATCTGCTCACGCCATACAGCCAGTTGTTGTAACTGCATTAATTGACGGCGTGAATGGCGATAATTACCGACGTCCTGATAAAGCAAGGCAGTCGGTGTTTCTTCACCAATTTCATGGGTCAAAAAACGGCAATCTTCAAGAGCGAAATCGAGCAGATACTTGCTTTCCAGATCCTGTTTGACTTTATCCGACAGTTGCACCAGATAATGCACATCATTGGCTGCATACAGCAACTGCTCAGAGCTTAAAGGCCGTGCCAGCCAGTTAGAGCGGGTCTGATCTTTTTCAATATCGACATCTAGCATCTGTTTCAAGGCATTCTGATAGCTGACCTGCAAACCATGTCCGAGGAATGACATGCCGACCTGTGTATCAAAGACATTGCTCAGGGCTTTTTTCTGGGTGTAATGATAAATCAGGTCAATATCTTCACTGCAGGCATGGAAAATATTCTGTTGAGCATTAAAAATCTTATTCAGAAATTCACTCAGATCCAGTGTTGTTCCATCCAGCAAATAGACATTGTTATTGACATTGATTTGAAAAACACCAAGTTTTGGCCACAAGGTGTCTACCTTAATGAATTCTGTATCCAGGCCATAGACCGGATTTTGATCCATAAGATTCAGGACATGATTTAAGTCGTGCTGATGTTGAATAAATTGAAACATAAAGACTGAGTCTAAAATTAGATGCTCGATGAAGCTATATTACCCGATATATAGAATTTTTATATAAAAATATGACAACCAAATCACACTTTTTGTTCCATATTTTTCGAATATAGCTTATCTAGTTTATATTTTTAATAATATATTTTTTATATTATATATTAAGAGAATATAATTAATATTTCACTTAATTCGCATCCGGTTATGCACTGCCTGACTCAACGTATGACTATCGACATACTCCAGTTCTCCGCCTTGAGGCACCCCTTGAGCGATACGCGTCATTTGCACAGGTAAATGTTTACTGGCTTCAACCAGATAATGTGCGGTTGCTTGTCCTTCGACAGTCGCATTGGTGGCCAGAATCACTTCCTTGATCTGTCCTTGACTTAAGCGTTGCAGTAAATAGGGAATACCGATTTCTTCAGGCCCGATTCCATCTAGAGGTGACAGATGGCCGCCCAGAACATGATATTTACCGCGGAAACTGCCGCTTTGTTCAATTGCCATGACATCTGCCGGTGATTCCACGACACAAAGCAGTTCATCATCACGCTCAAGTGAGGTACAGATATTACAGACTTCATCTTCTGTCAATGAATGGCAGATTGAGCATTCATGAATGTGATCGGTTGCTTCAGTCAAGGCATGTGCCAGACCGATCGCCCCTTCACGATTTTTCATGATTAAATGCAAAGCCATACGCTGGGCCGATTTCGGCCCAACGCTTGGCAAAATGCGTAATGCTTGAACCAGTTGATCAAAACGATCACTAAACATTGCGCATACTTCCTTAGAATAAACCAGCCAGACCAGGTGGTAAGCCCATACCTGAGTTTGCAGATTTCATTTTCTCTTCAGAGATCACTTCTGCTTGACGCGCTGCATCATTCATCGCTGCTGCAATCAGATCTTCGATCATATCCGGATCGTCCTGTAACAGTTCAGGATTGATCTCGATACGCTTCACTACATTGCGGCAAGTCATGGTAACTTTCACCAGACCGCCACCAGCCTCAGCATGCACTTCAGTTTGCGCAAGCTCTTCTTTGGCTTTTTTCATGTTGTTTTCGACTTCTTTTTGCATGCGCTGTGCTTGCTGCATCAACATATTAATGTTCATAAAGATCTCCGAACATATATTTATAAAATTAGATTAGATCTAAACCGCGTGTAATGTCGCGAATAATATCATCAATCTCTTCCAAACCAACAGAAACGCGAATTAAACCTTCACGAATACCCGCTGCTGCTTTGGCTTCTGGAGACAATTTACCATGCGTGGTTGTTGCCGGATGAGTAATGGTTGATTTCACATCACCCAGGTTACCGGTGATTGAAATGAACTGGGTATTGTCAATCACTTTCCAGGCACCTTCACGACCGCCTTTCACTTCGAAAGATACGATACCACCGAAACCGGTTTGTTGTTTTGCAGCCAGTTCATGACCGATATGCTCAGGCAAACCTGCATAGTAAACTTTTTCTACTTTCGGATGTGCATTTAAGAATTCTGCCAGTTTTTGTGCATTGGCAGAATGTTCACGCATACGTAAGCGTAAAGTTTCCAGACCTTTCAGGAATACCCAGGCATTAAACGGGCTCATAGAAGGACCGGTAGTACGTACATAACCAAAAATTTCTTCAAGCAATTTGTGGTTACCTGCCACAGCGCCACCGAGTGCACGACCCTGGCCATCCAGATATTTAGTCGCAGAATATACGACTAAGTCTGCACCAAATTTGAGTGGTTGTTGTAACACTGGTGTACAGAAGCTGTTGTCAATCGCGAGCAATGCATCATTGGCATGTGCAATATCTGCCAAAGCCTGAATATCTGCCACTTCAGCCAGTGGGTTTGACGGAGATTCAACAAAAAGTAACTTGGTTTCTGGCTTGATGGCATTTTTCCATGCATCCAGATCCGTCAGATCGACAAACTCAACTGCGACACCAAATTTAGCCACGTATTTTTCAAATAAAGAAACTGTTGAACCAAATACGGCGCGTGAACAGATGACATGATCGCCTGCTTTCAGGTAAGCCATCGCTACTGCCATAATCGCAGCCATACCAGAGCTGGTCGCAACAGCGCGTTCTGCGCCTTCTAAGGCAGCCAGACGCTTTTCAAACATGGCAACAGTTGGATTAGTAAAGCGAGAGTAAATATTACCCGGCTCCTGGCCTGAAAATTTCGCTGCGGCTTCAGCCGCATTTTCATAAACAAATGACGATGTTAGAAAAATCGGTTCACCATGCTCACCCTCGAAGCTGCGGGTGTGACCGGTACGGATGGCTAAAGTTTCTAATTGATAGTTAAAATCGTCTTGCTGGCTCATCACTTTACTTCAGCCCAAAGGCTGCCTTTTGTAAAAAATTGCCAACATTTTGAGCGTCTAAGCTATTTCAGGTCAAGGCATAATAAGCAATTATTGCTTAGACTTCGACCAATTCTCCTTTGTATACGGATAAATTATTTACATGATTCAGTTAAAACAAAATATTCAACGTCAGAAGAAAAAATTAAAACACCTGAATGCACGGTTATTTAACTCGTCTTCCCTGATTCTTTCGCAAAAAACGCCCTTTGAATATATTGCTGCGACTGAGTTCTGCAAAATTCGCTATTATGCAGCGCCTGAAAAAAAGTACCGTGAGCCGTTAGTCTTTGTTGCCCCTCTTGCGATTAATATGGATATTTATGATCTGTATCCTTACCGTTCACTAGTCAAGCATTTTCAGCATAGCGGTTTTGATGTCTATTTAGTGGAATGGAAACGTTTCCGTTATAAACACCGTCACTTGAATTTCCTGTCTTTTATCGACGGCGCGATTCCTCAGGCTATTGAACGAATCTGCTCGCATTCAGGCAGTCAGTTTATTTCCTTGCATGGCTGGAGTATGGCTGGAATTTTTGTCACGCTTTATACTGCGCTACATTCCCCTGAACATGTTAAAAACCTGATTGTACTGGGTAGCCCGATTGACAGTTATGCATCCGGTCGCGTTGGCAAGCTTTTTAGCACCACCAACAAGCTCATTTCCAAAAATAAAACCCTGCAACAGGCGATTCACCAAGGATTGATTCCTAAGGAATATATTCATTCGCCCGGCATCATCAATGCATTGGGATTTAAGCTCCTTGATCCGATTGGCTGGTTTAAAAGCCAGAAACAGTTTTTGATGAACCTGGAAAATGTTGAAGATGTCTATGAACATGCCACCATGGGCAATTTTTTGAACAAGATGATTGATTATCCGGGTGGAATCAATCAGGACATGGTGCTGCACTTATGGCTGCAAAATCCTTTAAAAAATGGCTCAATGACTTTAAACGGCCGAACGATTGACCTAAAAAATATTAACTGTTCCTTACTGGTCGGGGCTGGGAAAACCGATCAGATTGTTACGGAACAGTCAGCTAAACCTTTGATGGAATTGACAAGTAGTACCGATAAGACGTTTACTCTTATCCTGGGTGGTCATCTTGGACTGATGTCCAATCAGAAAACAGCCAATACATTCTGGCCGAAACTGACCACCTGGCTGGCACAACGCTCAACCCGGATAGATGCTTAATTCCGGAAGAGCCGGCAATTTTCAGGTATTTATTATTTTATTCAGAGGGTATGACATGATTCAGTCAGTGGCATTTATTGGTTTAGGCGCAATGGGTTATCGCATGGCAGCGCATTTACCCAAGCATTTTGAGACAGTTTATGTCTGGAACCGTACTTTTGCCAAGGCTGAAGAACATGCTGCTGAATATGGCACCCAAGCTGTCGCTTTAGAACAGGCAGTTCAGGCAGATATTATTTTTTCCTGCCTGCCGACCAGTGCCGATGTTGAAGCATTAGTCCAAGGCCTCAGCCTTAAAGCTGGCAGTATCTGGGTAGACTGTACCAGCGGTGTTCCTGACGCTGCCCGACGCTTAGAAGAAGCACTGGCTGAACAGGGTGTGATTTTCCTGGATGCGCCTGTGAGTGGCCAGACCATTGGTGCGGAAAATGGCACATTGACTGTGATGGTCGGCGGTAATGCGGAAGGCTTTGAAAAAGCCCTGCCAGCGATGCAGGCGTTTGGCAAATTGATCAAGCATGTGGGGACATCAGGTGCCGGCTTTGCGGTAAAAGCGGTAAATAATATGTTACTGGCTGTAAACCTGTGTGCAGCAGCAGAAGGCTTTACCACGCTGAAAGCGCACGGCGTTGACCTGAATGAAGCGCTGGATTGTATCAATGCATCAAGCGGTAAAAGCAATGTGACTGAAACCGTTTTACCACAGCGTGTTTTGAACCGTAGCTTCCCTGTTACCTTTGCCCTGCCTCTTTTAGCCAAAGATACAGGCATTGCACTTGATCTTGCGCGCGATGCCAAACTGGCAGTACCACTTCTCGCTTTAGGTCAAAGTCTGGTGCAAGCTGCTAGCAATCTGTCGGATAAAAATAGTGACTTTTCCAGTGCTGTAAAAATGTATGAATCATGGAGTAATATTACCATTGAGTAATATCTCGCCATTGAATAATAATAAACAAACCTAATATTGTGACTATAGACTAGCCACATGCAGTGATACTGAGGAAACTCTTATGAATAAGTTATTTGTTGCAGCACTCGTCGGTTCTGCAACTTTGTTTGGGGCTTCAACATCGGTTCTTGCATCTGAACAGGAATGCAAAAAATTGAAAAATGACCATGATGTCATTTATGCATCAAAAGGTTTCTGTTTCAAGGATCCTGAAGCAAAAGCAAAGTTTAATGACAATTGCTACACAACCAAGCCAAAATTTTCAGAAAAAGAGCAGCAACGTCTTGACGCGATCAAAGAACGTCAGAAAGAATTGAACTGTAAATAATACAATTCAATTCTGCTCAAGGAATGCACTTATGACTTACGATGACCAAAATATTTTTGCACGAATTCTGCGTGGTGAACTTCCAGCAATTAAAGTGTATGAAGATGACCGAGTTCTTGCATTTATGGACATCATGCCACAGGCCGATGGTCATACTCTGGTCATTCCTAAAACTCCAGCAATTACCTTGCTTGACCTGGATCCTGAAGTTGCAGCCTATACCATTCAGGTGGTGCAAAAAATTGCCAAAGCGATTGAAAAAGGTTTAGGTGTAGATGGCATTGTACTCATGCAGCTCTCTGGCGCTGCGGCGGGTCAGACTGTTCCGCATGTTCATTTCCATCTGGTACCTACCTCTTTGCACAATCTCGGCAAACATGCTGCACAAATGGGTGATCAGGAAAAAATCAAACAACTGGCAGAGAAAATTAAAGCTGCTCTTTAATTCATTCTTCGTCCTTAAAAATGGAGCTTCGGCTCCATTTTTTATGCCTTATTTTTCATTTTTTATCACCATTCATAAATACAGTATTCCTCTTAAATGACTTTATTAAAACCGCATTACTCATCTACTGGATCAGCGTTAACTAAAGCAAAAAAATCCTGCACAGAATCTTAAAAATTAAAATTGCTCCCTTTTTAGATTTCATAGATCTGCAATATTTCCTTAACCATACTGACTTATTCATCCTCAATACTGAGCACCAATACAGGATGGTAGCCAAGACCGAGCTACTGCATACACCTCAAAAGACCTAAAAAAGTCTGATTGGAGCTTTATATGAAAAAATCACTTTGCATTTTCGCAATTGGGGCAAGCGTTTTTACACCGCTCATGGCAGTCGCTGCTGATGTTAAAGTCTATGGCCGTGCACATGTGTCTTTAGATTATCTGGATGATGGCCAGGATTATAATGAAATTGGAATTTCCTCCAATGCATCACGCCTTGGATTTAAAGCTGAACAAACACTTGAAAATGGCATGACCGTATTTGGCCAGATTGAGCAGGAAATTAACTTTGCCAGTGGCTCTGCAAATGATGATGTCGAGTTTGCTACTCGTGATACCTTTGTCGGTTTAAAAGGTGAGTTCGGTCAGGCACGGATCGGCCGTTTCGACAGCCCATTTAAAGTGGCGCGCAGTCCAGTTAACTTCTTTGGAGATATGGTCGGCGATGTACGTAATGTGACCCGAGTAGGGAATCTGCGTTTTGATGAACGTAATGCCAATAGCATTGAATATAAATCACCAAAATTCGGCAATGGATTTAATGTTCTGGGTGCACTTTCCCTACATGAAGCCAACAGCCCGGATGCATCTAAGGATGGTGAAAAAGATAAAGATAAGGCTTATGACCTTGCCCTTACCTACCAAAAAGATAAAGTTGATTTTGCAGCGGCATATGAACATTATGAAGAAGAAGCCAGTCGTGGTGAACGTGATGGTTTCCGGATTGCAGGTGCCTACAAAATCACGCCAGACTTGAAACTCGGTGGTCTGTATCAGTTCCTTCAGCATGACAATACCGAAGTCAATCCTGATGCTCAGGTCTTTGGCATCGCGGGTGAATATAAATTAGCAGCCAAAACCTCATTGCGTGGACAGGTCTTTCACCGTGATGTAGATGCCGATGATGCCAATGCTACTTTACTGGCGATTGGAATTGAACATCGTCTTGACCCAGCAGTCCGCATCTACAGCAATCTGGCCAGTGTATTAAATGATGAAAACTCAAATCTGACACCTTGGGCACAAGGCCGTAGCAATGCAGTGGCTGGCGCACGTGGTGAAGACAGCTTCGGACTATCGGTCGGTATGCGTTACGACTTCTGAAGCCCTCCCCAATTCCATATTAGAAAAGAGCCTGCCTGATGCGGGTTCTTTTTTATTTTTTAATTAATCCCGACTATTTTAATTAGAATAAAAACTGAATAAAAACCCCAGCAAAATAATCAGGATTAATATACTTGAAAAATAAATTCCAACCATTTTAATCAGATTAAAATAATCTATTGTTACAAAAAACAATCACAAATATTTAGAATAATTATCAAACTTTTAATTAAATATTATTAATATTTTCAATAACTTATAAATATATATTTATTTAAACTATTTGGTCTATTTATTTTTTAGTTACAATCGATTAATAATATATAACAAACCACATAATAGGCTTGTTCACATGAGCTTAGTTTCTAAAAATTTAAACCAAAAAACAGTAAGAGAGATTACTGCGATTTTAATTATCAAGATCATTCTACTTCTGGTAATTAAAAATATTTGGTTTGATGCGCCTACTATTCCAAAAGATTTTGACACTCAAGTCGCCGAGCGTATCGCCGGCAATCCTTCCCAAATCAAGGAGACACGTTGATGATTTCTGAAAGCGTGGTCGATCTTTCGCGGTTCCAGTTCGCTATGACCGCGATGTATCACTTTATTTTTGTTCCACTGACCTTAGGCCTGGCATTTCTGCTTGCCATTATGGAAACCACCTATGTGATTTCCGGCAAAGAAATTTACAAGGACATGACTAAGTTTTGGGGAAAACTGTTCGGGATTAACTTTGCCTTAGGGGTAACCACAGGCTTGACCATGGAGTTCCAGTTCGGAACCAACTGGGCATATTATTCGCATTATGTGGGTGATATTTTCGGTGCACCATTGGCTATTGAAGGTTTGATGGCCTTCTTCCTTGAATCTACTTTCATTGGTTTATTCTTCTTCGGTTGGGACCGTTTATCCAAAGTACAGCATCTGGGCGTGACCTGGTTAGTTGCACTGGGATCTAACATGTCTGCACTGTGGATTCTGGTTGCCAATGGCTGGATGCAAAACCCGGTTGGTTCAGCATTCAACTATGAAACCATGCGTATGGAAATGGTGGACTTTGCAGCACTGATCTTTAACCCGGTTGCACAGGTTAAATTCGTACATACTGTTTCTGCAGGTTATGTGACTGGTGCCATCTTCGTACTGGCGATTTCAAGTTACTATATGCTGAAAAAACGTGACTTGCCATTTGCACGCCGTTCATTTGCGATTGCTGCCATTTTCGGCTTAGCGTCAACTCTTTCTGTGATCCTGCTGGGCGATGAGTCTGGTTATGAAATTGGTGATGTACAGAAAACCAAACTGGCTGCGATTGAAGCAGAATGGGAAACTGAACCAGCACCTGCAGCATTTACTTTATTTGGCTTCCCAAATAAAGAAACCATGTCTACCGATTATGCTGTGAAAATTCCTTATGTTATGGGGATTATCGCTACACGTTCTGTAGATACGCCTGTTACCGGTATTAAAGACCTGCTGGTTGAACATGAAGGTCGTATCCGAAACGGTATGGTGGCTTATGAACAACTGGAAAAACTACGTGCTGGTGATCAGTCTCCTGAGCTGAAAGCTGCATTTGCAGAAACTCAAAAAGATTTGGGCTACGGTCTGCTTCTGAAAAAATATACTGCAAATGTTGTAGATGCTTCTGACGAGCAAATTAAGGCAGCAGCAAAAGATACTATTCCACATGTACCAAGCCTGTTCTGGGCATTTCGTGCCATGGTCGCTTCTGGCTTCCTGATGCTGGTTCTATTTGTTCTTGCAACTTTTGCGGTGGCTAAACGCAATGCAGAAAACAAACCTTGGTTATTAAAATTTGCATTATTTGCACTACCACTTCCATGGATTGCGGCACAAACTGGTTGGTTTGTTGCTGAAGTAGGTCGTCAACCTTGGACTATTGGTGAGGTTCTGCCTACACATTTATCGACTTCAAGCTTAAGCACAGGCGATGTATGGGGTTCAATCATTGCATTAGCAGCGTTCTACACTGTACTGCTGATCATTGAAATGTACTTAATGATTAAATTCTCACGCCTTGGCCCAAGTTCTCTACATACTGGTAAATACCACTTCGAGAAACTTGAAGCTGCAAAAAAGGCAAATGAGGAGGCTCAAGCATGATCGAATATGAATTACTCAAAATAATCTGGTGGGTACTGGTTGGCGTCTTGCTGATTGGTTTCGCCCTGACTGATGGCTTTGATATGGGCTCCATGGCGATCATGCCATTCGTGGGTCAGAATGATGAAGAACGTCGTGCGGCAATCAATACGATTGCCCCGCATTGGGATGGTAACCAGGTCTGGTTTATTACTGCGGGTGGTGCCCTGTTTGCTGCCTGGCCAATGGTTTATGCAACTGCCTTTTCTGGTATGTACTGGGCACTTCTGCTTGTTCTGTTTGCCTTATTCCTGCGTCCAGTAGGATTCGACTATCGCTCCAAACTGGAAAATACCAAATGGCGTAATGCTTGGGATTGGGGCCTAGCAGTTGGTGGTGCTGTGCCTGCACTGGTTTTCGGTGTCGCATTCGGCAATATGTTCCTGGGTGTTCCATTTACATTAGACGAAACAGTTCGTTCGACTTATTCTGGCAGCTTCTTTGCCCTGCTCAATCCATTTGCA
This sequence comes from Acinetobacter sp. YH12043, assembly GCF_013419915.1. NCBI lineage: Bacteria > Pseudomonadati > Pseudomonadota > Gammaproteobacteria > Moraxellales > Moraxellaceae > Acinetobacter > Acinetobacter sp. YH12043. Next base: position 56,856 of record NZ_VOZD01000014.1, on the reverse strand, counting down.
CTGGTATGTGGTGTTGTCAGCTTATCTATGCTGTGTGCACACGGTGGTGCATGGTTGATGCTACGTACAGATGGCGATTTACGTGAACGTTCTGCCAAAGCAACCAAAATCATGGGGATTGTTTATCTGGTAGCTTTCCTGGCTGCAGGCGCTTGGCTGTACTTTGGTGGTATTCAAGGCTACACCCTAGTTACACCTTTTGATACCAATGGTGTTGCCAACCCGCTTGCCAAAGAAGTGATGACCAATGCCAATCCAGGCTGGATGAACAACTATTCGACTTATCCAATCACAATGGCTGCTCCAATTGCCGGCATTTTGGGTGGCTTGATCATTGTACTGGCAGCAGGTAAAAATAAAGCAGGCCTGAGCTTCCTGGGTTCATCCCTGGCAGTGATCGGTGCAATTTTGACTGCCGGTTTTGCCCTGTTCCCATTCCTGATGCCTTCAAGCATTAATCCGGTTGCAAGCTTAACCATGTGGGATGCGGTCTCCAGCCAAAATACCTTAACTGTGATGACTGTGGCTGCATGCATCTTCGTTCCACTGATTCTGTGCTACACCACTTGGTGTTACTACAAGATGTGGGGCGTGATTACCAAAAAACATATTCAAGAGAATTCACACAGCCTGTACTAAGGCTGTGTCTTAGGAGATAAAATTATGTGGTATTTCGCATGGATTCTCGGCATTTTGATGGCCTGTTTCGCTGGTGTACTCAGTGCACTGTATATTGAAAATCATCAAGACCTGGATGAGAAATAAGAGATGACAGACGCTGCAGTTGAACAAGTAAAGATAGAAAAAAAATCTAACCCTTTTGCAATGGTGATTTCTTGCCTATTGGCTTTTCCACTCGCAGCGGTGTTGCTGGTTCATCCTGCTGCAATGCTGGATGCCAACGGGGAATATAGCCACCGCGCCATGATGTTTATCATGATCGGCATTTCAGGCGGTTTTATTCACGGGGTTGGCTTTATCCCTCAGCACTGGTTCTGGAAATGGCTATTTAGTCCGTTTCTGGCTTGGCCGTTAATGCTATGGGGTTATTACACCTGGTTTCTTAATTAGGTATTAAACAGCCAAAAACAAAGCCCTCATTTGAGGGCTTTTTGTTCTTTATTTCTTTTGTGAAACACAGCCTGTTTCATAGGTAGTTCCCAAATCCTGAAGGGATTGAGTAAACTGATTATCCAGTGTACTCACAAACCGGAATTCATCCTGCGCTGTCGCAAGATGCAGATTCTGTTCTGATAGATACTTTAACTGCTTTAAACCGGTTGCATATTCACAGGCTTTAGCAATCATAAGTGCAGGATGCTCACGTCGGTCTACCGATGAGTTCAACACGGCAAGTTTTAGCTCTAACTCATCATATTTTTGTTTGGTTTGCGCCTTAAATTCAGCCTGACTCAGTGGTTTGGCCCAAGCTGAAACAGATAAGCCCAAAATTCCAATGGCTATAATTAATTTATGCATTTTCCCCTCAACAATAAAAATTACATACGATTTATCTAAGTTATTGAATATTTATAGCATAAAGCTACTTTTAATAAATACGAGCAATAAAAAAGCCAGAACTGGTCCGGCTTTGAAAACTTACTTCATTGAATTTTCTACCGATGAGTATGAATTGACATCACAATACCCATCCCTGCCAACATGGAAATTACGGCTGTACCACCATAACTCATCAATGGCAAAGGGTCACCCGTTACAGGTAAAATCCCACTGACCATGCCTGAGTTTAAAAACACGAAGAAAAAGAAAGTCAGTCCGATCGCACCGGCATACAAACGGCCAAAGTTATGAAAGCTATTCATGCCAATAATCAGACAGCGAATAATAATGGCCGTAAACAGGCTGAATAGCAGAAACACCCCGATAAAGCCAAATTCTTCTGCATAAGTCGACATAATAAAGTCGGTATGATGTTCAGGCAGATAACCTAGATGAGACTGCGTACCTTGTGAGTAACCTTTTCCCATAATTCCGCCTGAACCGATGGCAATTTTGGACTGGATAATATTCCAGCCTGCACCCAAAGCATCTGATTCTGGATCGAATAAAGTCAAAATCCGTTTCTTTTGATATTCCTGCAACAAGAACATCCACAGCAGCGGTACTGCAATAGCTAAAGCAGCAAAGGCTCCAGCAATTAAACGCCATGACATGCCACTTAAGAACAGTACAAAGATTCCGGGAATCACCAGACCAATATTTAAATCAGGTTGTAATGCCACCAGTACGAAAGGCACGCCTAAAATCACCAAGGCACCGACAATATCCAGAAACTTTGGAGGGAAAGGTTTACGGGCAAAGTACCAGGCCATCATCAGTGGCATGGCAAACTTCATTACCTCACTCGGCTGCATGCTCCCCACACCCGGCAATGTAATCCAGCGTGTTGCCCCCAGACGCTTTTCACCAATCACAAAGACCAGCAGTAGCATAAAGATACCGAACATATAAAAATATGGACTAGCAGCCTGATAGACCTTGGGTGGTACTTGGGCACAGATAAACATTACCACAAAACCCACACCAAAACTGATCGCCTGGCGAATCACCATCCCCGAATCTTCAGAGGTGGCACTGTAAACCACCATCAGACCCAAGATCGCATTTAAAATCAGGAAACAAAGCAGCCATGGATCAAGGTGCAACTTGGTCCATCGGGAGGCATTCTGGGGATTAATACTACGTCCATCGCGTGCGGACTGCCGCAAAAAACGATACTGCTGTGAAGGGATCATTGGCCCACGGGTAGAAAATTCATGATGGCAAAATTATAAGTTAAAGTGCTCCGGAATAAATCGCCATTGACCGATTTATTCCATTTTTATTGCAATATATTTAGCGCTGGACAGCCAGAATCAACTTCGCCAGTTCCAGATCATCTGGATAGGTAATTTTAATATTATCGGAACGCCCCTGTACTACTTGGACGGGTTCATCTATATGTTCCAGTGCACTGGCTTCATCGGTAATGGTAGCACCATCTGCGAGTGCCTGCTGAATCGCACGCTTCAAAGTTCCAAGTTTCGCCATTTGTGGTGTTTGCGCCTGCCATAATGTCGAACGATCTACTGTCATTTCAATACCATAATCCTTTACGACACGTTTTAAGGTATCCCGTACCGGAATGGCCAGAATCGCAGCCTGATCAGTTTGAATTGCTGTATTGACCAGATCAATCAGGGAGCTTTGACTCACACAAGGACGGGCTGCATCATGCACCAAAACCCAATCCTCTTCTGAAGCAATCTCAGATAAATATTCCAAGGCATTTAGTACAGAGTTGACGCGCTCTGCACCGCCCAAGCAAAAATGTGCTTTATCCAGATGAGAAAGTGGCAGAGTCTTGGCAACATCATCCTGTGCACCAATCGCAAGGACATAACCTGCTAATGGCAATTGATTCAGACGGGAAACCGTGTGTTCAAGAACGGTCCGTTCCTGAATCATCTGGTATTGTTTAAGTTCGGTTTTGGAAAATCGGCTACCGGAACCTGCAGCTGGTAAAATGACCCACAATTTATGGTGTTGTTGGAACATCAGCTGATTCATTGGTTCTCAGGTCTACTTTATTCGGATTAAGATAAATCGGTTTATATTGAGTACTAATAGTGCTCATTTGCACAAAGGTTTCATGCGGCTTGATCAAACCTAGATCGAGACGGGCATGCTCTTCGATGGCTTCAATACCATTCTTCAAATCATAAACTTCTGCGGCCAGAACGCGATTACGTTCTTTCAGTTCTTCATTCAATTCTACTTGTTGCTGAATTTTCTGGGTCAATGCCTGATGGTCATTATAACCACCCTCACCGAACCAGTATAAATATTGAAACCCTGCGATCAAAACGATCGCAAGGCCCAACAGTACTTTACTCATCAAGGAGTCGAATACATTTAACATTGACATAAGTCGCTTAGTTCAAACCTTTGAACTCAGCTTTACCGCGATATGCAGCTTGAGTCAATTCTTCGATACGAAGTAATTGGTTATATTTCGCTACACGGTCAGAACGGCAAAGTGAACCAGTCTTGATTTGACCTGCTGCTGTACCTACTGCAAGATCTGCAATAGTAGAATCTTCAGTTTCGCCTGAACGGTGAGAGATTACAGTAGAGTAACCATTTGCTTTCGCAAGGTAGATTGCATCTAAAGTTTCAGTCAATGTACCGATCTGGTTGTACTTGATCAGGATTGAGTTACCTACTTTCTCGTTGATACCGCGTTGAAGAATCTTAGGATTCGTAACGAACAGGTCATCACCCACCAACTGGATTTTATCGCCAAGGATAGAAGTCAGGTAAGACCAGCCTTCCCAGTCAGATTCGTCCAGACCATCTTCAATCGAGATGATAGGGTATTGATTTACCAGACCTGCAAGGTAGTCAGCAAACTGGTTGCTTGTGAACGATTTGTTGCCTTCACCAGCCAGGATATATTGACCATCTTTGTAGAATTCTGAAGATGCACAGTCAAGCGCAAGCATAATATCAGAACCAGCCTTGTAACCAGTTTGCTCGATTGCAGACAGGATCACAGTAATAGCTTCTTCGTTAGAACGAAGGTTTGGCGCAAAACCACCTTCATCACCAACTGCAGTGTTCAAACCTTGTTTCTTCAAAACTGATTTTAAAGAATGGAAGATTTCAGCACCCGCACGTAACGCTTCAGAGAATGAAGTGAAACCTACAGGCTCAATCATGAATTCCTGAATATCAACAGTGTTGTCTGCGTGAGCACCACCGTTCAGGATGTTCATCATTGGAACAGGCATAGTCAAAATCTTTTGACCACGAAGATCTGCGATATATTGGTAAAGCGGAGTTTTCTTTTCTTCAGCAGCAGCACGCGCAGCAGCAAGAGATACCGCCAAAGTTGCGTTTGCACCTAATTTTTCTTTGTTTTCAGTACCGTCTAAAGCGATCATCGTATTGTCGATGTCTTTTTGTTCGAATACTGATTTACCCACTAACGCATCACGAATCAGAGTGTTTACGTTGTTAACCGCAGTTTTAACACCTTTACCTAGGTAACGTGCTTTATCGCCATCACGAAGTTCTAAAGCTTCACGAGAACCAGTTGAAGCACCAGATGGTGCACATGCACGGCCAACTACGCCAGATGCCAGGATAACGTCTGCTTCGATGGTTGGGTTACCACGAGAGTCCAAAATTTCACGTGCACGAATGTCAACGATTTGGCTCATGAACAATTCCTCAGTTGATTAATAACAGGATGCTTAAAACTGCATCAATGGGTATCTAATTTTTCAAATCCTTTCACTAGAGTATCCAGCTCTTTTAATTGAGCCAGGAATGGTTCTAGTTGAGATAAACGCAAGGCACAAGGACCATCACATTTTGCCACATCCGGATTTGGATGAGCTTCCAGGAACAAACCTGCAAGACCTGTTGCCATACCGGCACGCGCCAGTGTAGTAATCTGCGCACGACGACCACCGGCAGAGTCAGCACGACCGCCTGGAGTTTGTAATGCATGTGTTACATCAAAGAATACTGGCACGTTCATTTCTTTCATGATGTCGAAGCCCAGCATGTCTACAACCAGATTGTTGTAACCAAAAGCAGAACCACGCTCACAAAGAATCAGCTTGTCATTCCCTGCTTCCAGACACTTATGCAAAATGTGGCGCATTTCGTGCGGAGCAAGGAACTGGGCTTTCTTGATGTTGATAATGGCATCAGTTTTTGCCATCGCTTCAACCAGGTCAGTCTGACGACTTAAGAATGCAGGTAGCTGGATAATGTCAGCAACTTCTGCCACAGGAGCAGCCTGATACGGCTCATGTACATCAGTGATAATTGGCACATTAAAATGTTTTTTAATGTCGGCTAACCACTCGATTCCTTTTTCCAGGCCAGGCCCACGGAATGAGTTCAGGCTTGAACGGTTGGCTTTGTCAAAACTTGCTTTAAAGACATATGGAATATCTAAACGTTTGCAGATATCAACATAAGTCTCTGCAATTTCAAAAGCTAAGTCTTTCGACTCAAGTACGTTCATGCCGCCGAATAGTACAAATGGCAAGTGGTTTGCCATTTGTATATCGCCTAAACGTACAATTTCTTGTGGTTTTAATTGTGACATTTAAACTTCCTAGTTGTGTCTTAAACTCGCATTATTTAGTTTTTTGGTACTGTTTTTTCGCAGCATCAATGAAACCGGCAAATAATGGATGTCCATCACGTGGCGAGCTGGTAAATTCCGGGTGGAATTGTACTGCAATAAACCAAGGATGTGCAGGAATTTCAACAGTTTCTACCAGGTGTTGCACTGGAGAATAACCAGAAATCTTCATGCCTTTTTCTTCCAGCACTGGGATATAACGGTTGTTCATCTCGTAACGGTGACGGTGACGTTCGATAATTTCATCCGAACCATACACTTCAGCAGTCTTGGTACCCGGTACCAGTTCAGACTTCTGTGCACCTAGACGCATGGTACCGCCAAGATCAGAATCTACTGAACGCTGTTGAACTTCACCGCGCTCATCTAACCATTCAGTGATCAGACCAATCAATGGAGATTTGGTTGAACGGTTGAATTCTGTTGAAGTCGCATCAGTGATACCCGCCACATTACGTGCATATTCGATCACTGCAAGCTGCATACCTAAACAGATGCCTAAGAATGGCACACCGTTTTCACGTGCAAAACGAATCGCTTTCATTTTGCCTTCAGTACCACGTTCACCAAAACCGCCTGGTACCAGAATCGCATCCGCATCTTTCAATACTTCATTGACATCTTGGCTTTCAAGCTCTTCAGCATTGACATAGTCGATCTGAACTTTCACGCGGTTTTGAATACCGGCATGTAAAAGTGCTTCGTTCACAGACTTATAGGCATCTGGAAGTTCAACATATTTACCAACCATTGCCACACGAACGGTGTATTCAGGGTTCAGTAAAGCTTCTACCACATTATCCCAGTCAGACAGGTCTGCTTCTGGAAGATTGTCATAGCCGAAACGTTCACAGATGAGATCATCAACGTTCTGTTCATAGAAAGTACGTGGAATCTGGTAGATCGTACGTGCATCTTTACACACGACTACTGCACGCGCTTCTACGTTAGTGAACAAGGCAATTTTACGCGTCGTATCTGCATCAACATCATGTTCAGTACGGCAGATCAAAATGTCTGGTTGAATACCAATAGACAGAAGTTCTTTTACTGAGTGTTGAGTTGGTTTAGTTTTTAATTCTGCTGCAGACTTAATGTATGGGAGTAACGTTAAGTGCATCAGCATCGTACGTTTATGACCAAGTTCAACCATTAACTGACGTACAGATTCCATGAATGGGAGAGATTCAATGTCACCTACAGTACCGCCGATCTCAACGATCGCAACGTCATAACCTTCGCCAGCGCGAAGTACACGTTCTTTGATGTTGTCAGTAATGTGTGGAATAACTTGTACAGTACCACCCAGGTAGTCACCACGGCGTTCTTTATTCAGAACATCCTGGTAAACACGGCCTGATGTAAAGTTATTCAGTTTGGTCATTTTCGCACGACGCAAGAAACGTTCGTAGTAACCCAAGTCTAAGTCTGTTTCAGCACCGTCTTCTGTAACAAAAACTTCACCGTGCTGGAATGGGCTCATAGTCCCTGGATCGACATTAATGTATGGATCCATTTTTACCATGGTCACTTTTAAACCACGGGCTTCTAAAAGTGCAGCAACAGAAGCAGCTGAAATACCTTTACCTAGTGATGAAACAACACCACCAGTCACGAAAATAAAATGGGTCATTGGGTTTCTCGTACAATCGAGCCTAAATCGGCCTGCAATGTTGCGCAATTTTACTTTACCTTGTACCAATAAAGCAAAGTCAATCCGCATCAAATCAAAGAACAATAAACAATTGACTATTCTAACAGCAATTCCTGAAAAAAATTACAGTAAGTTCATATGATTTATATATTGCATTTTGCTGCTATAATAGGAACATTCACACCCTACACTATTCTGTTTGATGCAATGATGATGAAGAAACTTTTAATCTGTACCCTGATCCTGACTGGCCTTACACTGACTGGTTGTGTAAAAAAAGAAGCTCCAAAAGAAGAAGAACAAACCGAAGTTACTCCAGCATCTGAAGTGGTTGCTCCGGAACCTGTACAACTTGAGCCTGTTGAACCATTAGAATCAACACCAGTTGAACCGGTTGAAGAAGCACCAGCAGCACCGACTGTTGAAATCCAGCGCGAACAAACTGCGAATACTACGACTGAAATTCGCCGTGAAGTTAAAAAACCGGAACCTGCTCAATCAGAGCCTGCGCCTGCAGCTGAAACAAATTCAAGCACTGAGCAGCCTGCAAAACCTGCAGCAACACCAGCCGCTCCTAAAAACAACTCATCTTCTGCAAATAAGTCTGAAGATGATGCAGTTGCAGATGCAATTGCTGCTGCTATGCCAGCACTTGAAAACTAATATAATCCTTCATCAAAAAAACCCAGCTTATGCTGGGTTTTTTATGGTTTAAAAATCTCTTTCAAGCTGCCGTTGGAGTATCGGAAAGTTGCAGTAAATAATCTGCCATCAGACGAGTGGCCCATGATTCTGTCTGCATTAAGCCCTGATAAAAGCCACAATGGCTACCTTTTTTAGTGGTGACGACCACAATATTTGGCATGGCTCGAATGACATCCTTATACGGTTCCAGATTCTGGATATGACAGACCGGGTCATCTTCCGAATTCAAAATCATCAATGGAATTTTGACATTTTCAAAGACATAAATTGGATTGGTGGCCTTGGTATAACTTTCATAATCTGAAAAGCCTGCCAGCTCATAGTAGCGCTGTTCAAATTCAGACAAGTCTTTCACCTCAAGCAATTGCTTCCATGAAGGATAAATCTGCCAGGTTTCCTGATAAGGATGGATAAAACGTTTGATCAGTTTTTTAGCCATGACTTTGCTATAAAACGGATGTACATAGGCAAAACCGGTTTCAGTGTTATAGCCTGGGCATAAAGCAAAGGCTGCTTTGAGTGGGGTTTGCTCGCCCTCTTCACCCAAGTAGCGAACCAGCAATCCTGTCCCCGCAGAGGAACCCACACCATAGAGATCGGATTGAGGAAACTTGTCCTGAATATAGAGCAACTGTTCACGCAGATCTTGGGTTGAACCAAACAAGTTCATTTTTGGCACAGGCATTGGCAGGTCAGCATGACCACGGCGCAAACACAGAGCAACACGCCAGCCTGTATATTTATGTAGGTCACGCACCAGCTCCCGCATGGATTCCGGAGAGCCGGTAATGGTATGCAATAGCACAATGGTAGGTGTACTTGGCGGTAAATCTAAACCATACCAGGCAATGCCAGTAATGCCGCCATCGGACATATTCAGCTGCTCAAGCACATCATATTGCAGCTTAATCGTGCGTTTTTTTATCAAGTCCAGATATAGAATGTGCGCATGCGCATTCGATAACCACGGTGTTGGACGATATTTCTGTTTTAAAAGTGGTAAACGTTCAATCACACCAGAAAATAAACCATTCGGATTATAATAAAGTGTTGGAAGATCTGCTCCGCTAAAGCGGTCCAGATATTCACTTGAAAGTTGACTCATTTTTTTAAGCCACATTTTCATCTGTATTCCCCTCTAGTTTTCTATCAGTGATGTACAAACTTCATGCCGACTTGAATCAATTTTAGGAAATTAAGTATTAGCCTGATAAGCCTGAATCCGCTGGCCCATTTCTATAGCTAAGGCTTCAAGTCCAGATTTTGGTCGTATCATTACTTCAAAATCAATGATCTGACCTTCATCATTGAACTGAATCATGTCGATTCCCTTAAGTTTCTTATCGCCGACATTGGCGGAGAACTCAAGTACAACATTGTTACCATCTTCACTAAGAAATTCGCGGTGATAACTGAAGTTTTCAAAGACCTGAATCACATTACTCAAGATAAAAAATACAACCTGTTTCCCGGGATAAGGATGAAAAGCCACGGGTGAGCGGAATACGACATCGTCCGCGAGGAGTTCATTCAATATGGACATGTCACGTGTTTCCAACATTTCATGCCAACGCATAATTGCAGTTTGGGTTGTTTGTAGTGTCATTATTATTTCCTTTTTGTTGTAAAGTCCCTCTTTGCAAATAGGGGGATTTAGGGGGATTCTGGTGTTTCAGAATAGAATCCTCTCCCTAACCCTCTCCTTTAACAAAGGAGAGGGAACAATCAACTTTCTTTCATGACAATTTCGCATGAAAGCAAAAACTGTCATCTTTTAAGTTTTATCAATCAAATCACCGCAGCCAATTCAGCACCCTGACGGATTGCACGTTTAGCATCCAGCTCACCTGCTTCTTTCGCACCACCAATGAGATGCACGTTTTTACCGGCAGCTTTCAGTTCATCAAACATGGCAGTATAAGATTCCTGACCAGCACAGATAATGACATTATCTACGTCTAACACTGCAGGTTGATCATTTACCATCACATGCAGACCTTGATCATCAATTTTTTCATAGCTTGCACCAGCAATCATTTTGACATTACGATGCTTTAAGCCAGCACGGTGAATCCAGCCTGTGGTTTTACCCAGACTTGAACCGACAGAAGCTGCTTTACGCTGCAATAAATAAATTTCACGTTCAGGCTGTTCTACATTGGCGGTCTTGAGTCCACCGACATTTTCATAGTTAGTATCGATTCCCCATTCATCATAGAATTTTTCCGGATTGACGCTACCACTTTCGGTCCCATGACTGAGCATCTCAGCCGTATCAAAGCCAATACCCCCTGCACCAATAATCGCTACACGCTGGCCGACTGGTTTACGCTCTCTTAGTACCTCCAGATAAGACAACACTTTAGGATGATCAATTCCAGGAATATCGAGCTGACGCGGTGTCACCCCAGTGGCAACCACAATGTCATCAAATTCGGCTGAAATCAGCTGATCAAAGGTCGCGGTGCAATTTAATTTCAATTGAATACGTGGTTGCAACTCAATCTGACGTTTGAAATAACGTAAGGTTTCATAAAACTCTTCCTTACCTGGAATGGTCTTCGCAATATTAAATTGCCCACCAATCTGCGCTGAAGCTTCGAATACAGTGACATGATGACCACGACCTGCTGCATAGATGGCAAAGCTTAAACCCGCTGGTCCTGCACCAATCACTGCAATATTTTTCGCTACATTGGTTTCTTTAAAGATCAGTTCAGTTTCATAACACGCGCGTGGATTCACCAGACAGGTAGCAATTTTCATCGAGAAAATATGATCCAGACAGGCCTGATTACAACCGATACAGGTATTAATTTCATCACTACGGCCCTGTTCTGCTTTTAAGACAAACTCAGAGTCTGCCAGCATTGGACGTGCCATTGACACCATATCGGCATCGCCTGTAGCCAGGACATATTCTGCCATTTCCGGCGTATTAATACGGTTAGAGGTAATAAGAGGAATACTCACCTGACCTTTTAGCTTGCGCGTAACCCAAGTAAAGGCCGCACGTGGCACTTTGGTAGCAATGGTCGGAATACGCGCTTCATGCCAGCCAATACCGGTATTAATAATCGTCGCGCCCGCTTTCTCAATGGCTTTGGCCAGTTGGATTACTTCTTCTAGAGTTGAACCGCCTTCAACCAGATCCAGCATGGAAAGACGATAGATAATAATAAAATTCTCACCGACCATTTCACGGGTACGGCGTACAATTTCAATCGGGAAACGGATACGGTTTTCATAACTACCACCCCATTCATCATCACGATGATTGGTACGCGCTGCGATGAACTCATTGATCAGGTAACCTTCTGAACCCATGATTTCGACACCGTCATAACCGGCGTATTGAGCCAGTCTGGCACAGTTGGCAAAGTCATCAATGGTTTGCTGCACTTCAGCAGAGCTTAAAGCATGCGGTTTGACTGGATTAATCGGTGCCTGAATTGGAGACGGCGCGACATTTTCCGCCTGATAAGAGTAACGGCCGGTATGCAGGATCTGCATGGCAATTTTCCCGCCAGCCTCATGCACGGCTTGAGTAATGATTTTATGCTTTTCAGCTTCTTCAATCGTGTCGAGCTTGGAACCGCCCTGAAAAGTGACGCCATGATCATTCGGTGAGATACCACCTGTCACAATTAATGCTACGCCACCCTTGGCGCGTTCTGCATAAAAGGCAGCCATCCGATTATAACCACCTGGTGCTTCTTCTAAGCCCACATGCATAGAGCCCATCAAGACACGGTTTTTAAGCGTGGTAAAACCTAGGTCCAGTGGGGCAAGTAAATTCGGATATTTAGACATTTCAACTCCCTAGCGTGCAGATGTGCTGGCTATTTTTATTCAGGCTGACTGATTTATTTCCATCAAGCATCAGCCTTATGCAACTTGTTGCACTAATTTATAGTGCAGAATTGATTTTTATGCAACATGTTGCATAATAATCCCGAGTCACTTTTTTGAGACGTTTATGTCTTTATCACATGTTTTACTCACCAGCCTGATTGAGAAACCGAGCACCGGCATTGAACTGGCACGCCGTTTTGACCGCTCCATGGGCTTCTTCTGGAATGCCACCCATCAGCAGATCTATCGTGAACTAAATGCCATGCTGCAAAAAGGCTGGATTTCGACCATAGAAGAGGAAGATTCTCATAGCCGTAAAAAAACCTATCAGGTAGAACGACTCGGCCGGGAAGAACTGGCTAACTGGATGCTGGAGCATAGCTCTCCTGCACAGCTTCGTGAAGAATTGATGGTTCGTCTGCGTGCAGAAGCCCAACTTGGCGGCAACAGCACCTTACCTGAACTGGAACGACATCTAGAAATACATAAAGAAAAGCTTAAAACCTATCAGCATATTTTCGCCAAAGACTTTGCTCAAGCTGACGAAAATGACCGAACCCTGTATATTCATAAAATGATTCTGCAACTGGGTATTGATCAGGAACTGGGCTGGATTGCCTGGCTGGAACAGGTCATTCCCAGACTTAAACAATTCGATGTAGAAAAATTATAAATACGGAGATATGCATGCCCTTCTATACCATGCCAGATGGCGAACAGTTATTTGTACGTGAATACGGTCAGGGTCAACCGGTACTGGTCCTATCCGGTCTGGGCATGTTGAGCTGGCAATGGGCAGCTTTTCTCTATCCACATCAGAAAAACTTCCGCTTTATTATTCCTGAATGGCGCGGTTTTGGGGCGTCTAGTCACTGCAAAATCCCGCAAGACCTGGATGCGATTTCCAGTCACTGGCTTGATGTTCAGTCGGTGATCCAGCAGCTCAATTTAGATCAATTCATTGTAATTGCTTACTCTATGGGCGCGACAACCACCATGCATGGCCTGTGCTATGGGAACTTTGCCAAACACATAGCAGCTTATTTGCATATTGACCAAACACCGAAGATTCCGGTCGATAATGCCTGGGCATTTGGACTTTTTGGTCCACGCCATCAGGAATTTATTGAAATTTTGCAGCAGCTTTCAACATTACTTGCAGAACATCAGCATATTGAACTCATTCGGGATCTGGATAATTCAGTACGACAGCAAATTGCAGCATTATGGCTGCGCTTTATCCAGCTACAAAATGATCGTCCAGCCAGTTTGAAAGTATTTAAGTTCATCCTGAACCAACCTCGTCTGCAAAGCCTGCTCCTTCCTTCTAGCCGGGTGGATTATATGGCGTGGTACATCAATAATTATTTATATCATCAGGAAGATTATCGTGAAGCTCTGACGAAGCTTACTTGTCCAGTAACTTTCTTTAGCGGTGTGCAGTCAAAACTTTATCCTGTGGAAGGTCAGCGCCTAATTGCCCAAAGCCTGCCTCAGGCTAAACAGGTACTTTTTACAAAATCTGGCCATACCCCCTTACTGACCGAACCACTCAAATTTGCCAAGGAGCTCGGTATCTTTCTGAAAGACAATTTACAGTCGAGTTCATCAGCGGCCTAAAGATTCAGGAGAAGAAATCATGAAAAAACTGGTGGTGTTTTCAGGTGCTGGCATGAGTGCGGAAAGTGGGATTAACACCTTTCGTGACAGTGATGGGCTTTGGGAACAGTATCGTATAGAAGAAGTGGCCACACCGGAAGCTTGGGCTAAAAATCCGGAACTGGTGCAACGCTTTTATAATGCCCGACGTAAAAATATTCTGGAAGCACAGCCAAATGCAGCTCATCAACTCATTGCCGAACTTGAAGATGATTTTGATGTACATGTGATTACCCAGAATATTGATGATCTGCATGAACGTGCGGGAAGCTCCAAGGTCATTCACCTGCATGGTAATATCCGCCTAGCCAAAACCTCAGGCCCGAATTGTCAGTACACCACCGAGTTTTATCCGATTGAAGGGACTGAATTAGATTTAACTAAACACTTCTGTAAGGATGGCTATCCACTACGTCCACATGTAGTCTGGTTTGGCGAAGCAGTTCCTGCTTATGAAGAAGCACAAGATTGTGTACAGAATGCTGATATTTTTGTGGTCATTGGAACCAGTTTGCAAGTATATCCTGTTGCTGGTTTAATCCATGAGATTCCAGCTCACTCCACAGCTTACTATATTGATCCCAAAGCAGATCAACAGCATTTACCAGTTCAGTTTCACAAGATTTCCCAAACGGCCACAGAAGGCATGAAGACCTTACTTAAATTACTTGAGTCCGAGATCTAGTCATCATTCAAAATTCGTATTCTATAGTTGACAGTATGCAACAATCATTTTTTAATCAGCCTATTGTTGCAGGAATGGAATTAAACGATGCTGACTGATCTGGATGATTTTTACTGTTTTGCGCAGGTCGTTGAACATGGCGGCTTTAGTGCAGCCGAACGTGCCACCGATATTCCCAAATCCAAGCTCAGCCGCCGTGTTTATAATCTGGAAGAACGCCTTGGTGTCCGCCTGATTCAGCGTAGTTCTCGCCATTTTGCAGTCACTGATATTGGCATGAATATCTATCGACATGCACAAGTGATGCTCAGTGCAGCACAGGCCGCCCATGATCTGGTGGATCATCTCAGTACTGAACCGCGTGGTACCATTAAAATCAGCCTGCCCGTCTCCATTGCCCAGAATGAAATGGCAAAAATCCTGCCGGATTTCCTGAAAAAATATCCTGAAATTAAAGTCCAGATGATGATCACCAATCGACGTGTGGACATTATTAATGAAGGTTTTGATCTGGCCTTACGGGTACGGACCAGCCTGGATGATGATCCGAATCTGGTAATTCGTCAGTTTGAAAAAATTGAACAGCATCTGTTTGCCAGTCAGGGCTATTTAAATGAATTTGGCGATCTTAAAACACCTGAACAGCTCTCTGAACATAAAATTTTAAGCATGGCTGAGGAACATACTGAACAGTTCCTGATATTGCAGAATGAGCAGCAGCAACAGAAGAAAATCCGGATCAACCCGACCGTAATGGGATCAGACCTGAATATGCTGGCACAACTGGCAGCTTCAGGCTGTGGTATTACCTTATTGCCCGATAATGTCGTGCAGCAATATATAGAACGGGGCGAACTGGTTCGGGTACTTTCAGACTGGAAAACGGCACATGGAATTTTCCATCTGGTTTATCCTTCCCGTCGTGGTCTGTTACCAGCTGTAAGAGTATTTATTGATTATCTGGTTGAGCATCTGCATCTTGTATAAATAGACATATTTCCGGCAAAAAAAATAGCTCATTCTTGGGGAAAAATGAGCTAATAAAAACGATTCACTACAGCATGAAGTGAACGAAAGGAAACTACTACCGCCAAGCCAAATCTAATACACAGCAATCAGACATCTAACAAAGCAAATATCAACTAACTATAAATAGATTAAGAGAATTTGGCTGGTTAAACCACTTCTTCATGTAGTATTTTGTAGGCTTTTGTCATTAATAACACGTATGCTGTAATTTATGTAAGCTACTGTATTTCAATGCATAACATGAAAAATAATTTAAATTTCCGGATACTCGCCAGTGCCTTCTGGCCATGGTGATAACAGCTCAAAACCTGTGTCGGTTACAACTACCATGTGTTCCCATTGAGCTGACCAGGATTTATCTGCAGTCACGACTGTCCAGCCGTCCTTCAGCTCTTTAACACGTGCTTTACCCATGTTGACCATAGGTTCAATGGTAAAGACCATACCGGGTACCAGTTTGATGCCCTGACCTGGTTGTCCGTAATGCAGAATGTTTGGCTGTTCGTGATAAATTTTACCAATCCCATGACCACAATATTCACGCACAATGGTGTAGCCTTCACGCTGTGCAACAGACTGGATTGCATAACCAATATCGCCTAGGGTTGCGCCCGGTTTAACGGCATGAATCCCGGCAACCATAGCTTCATAAGTGGTTTCGACCAGACGTTTGGCTTCAGGAGTTGGTGTACCGACATAATACATTCGACTGGTATCGCCAAAATAACCGTCTTTAATGATCGCAACGTCAATATTAATAATATCGCCATCTTGCAAGACCGTATTCGGAGATGGAATACCATGACAAACCACTTCATTCGGTGAAATACAGGTGGTTTTGGTATAACCATAATAGCCAATATTAGCTGGCGTCACTTTTAGTGTATTGACGATAAAATCATGACAGATGTCATCCAGATATTCAGTTGTGACACCCGGCTTGACATGCTCCCCGATCATTTCCAAAACCTGTGCAGCCAAACGCCCAGATATACGTAATTTTTCGATATCTTGTTCGGTTTTCAGAGTAATCGCTGGAGCTCGCATGGATCTATCCTCAAGGTGAATCGGGAAATTATAGTCCTTTTTCAGCCAAGATGCGCATTTGTTCGCTCTGCATGACAATTCTTAAAACTTGCTCTAGAGAATCTCAATGCTGCTTATTTATACAAACAATAAGCTTAAAATGATGAAATGGAGCCTAAATGATTTATTTATTTAAAAATAAATTATAATTTTTTTAACTGAATATCAAAGATATATTTCTACCAAGCTTTTAAAGTTCATATTATCCGATCATCAAGATCAGTAAAATCAAGGCTTTCGGCATTAAATTAAACTCCAAAAATCATCATATATACACTAAAATCGCTTTCTTTTATTTATTTGTTCTCCCTCTATGACAAGTCTCCGTACAAGAGATATTGTGGCCTTAGGTTTTATGACCTTTGCACTGTTTATTGGTGCAGGCAACATTATCTTTCCACCGATTGTGGCTCAACAAGCCGGTGAGCATGTATGGTTAGCTGCCCTAGGTTTCTTGATTACGGCAGTTGGCCTACCTGTCATCACCATCGTGGCATTGTCACGTGTTGAAGGTTCAATTCAGATCTTAAGTTCTCCTTTAGGTAAAGCTGCCAGTCTTTTACTGACTGTCGTGTGTTATCTGACGGTTGGGCCTTTATTCGCGACACCACGTACCGCAACCGTTTCTTATGAAATCGGCTTCTCTTCATACTTTGGCAATGCACCTAGCAACCTGCTGATCTATAGTGTGATCTATTTTGCTGTAGTGACTCTGGTCTCACTCTATCCAAATAAGATTCTGGATACCGTTGGATACTTCCTGTCCCCAGTAAAAATTATCGCGTTGATCATTTTAGGCGGTGCTGCAGTATTGATTCCTGCCGGCAAACCACCTGCTGCAGTGGGTAACTATGTTACAAGTCCGGTCACTGAAGGCATCGTTAATGGTTATCTGACCATGGATACCTTAGGCGCATTGGTCTTTGGTATTGTGATCGTGCGTGCGATTACTTCTCGTGGCGTAACGGATCGCAAGCTGATTACCAAATATGCAGTCAATGCAGCGATTATTTCAGGTATCGGTCTGACACTGGTTTATCTCAGCCTGTTTAAACTAGGCTTAGGTAGTCACGATGTTGCCCCTAATGCTGCCAATGGTGCGATTATTCTGCATGCCTATGTACAACATGCTTTTGGTGATATGGGGGCTTATTTCCTTGCTACCATGATCTTTGTTGCCTGCATGGTGACTGCGATTGGCTTAACCTGTGCATGTGCTGAATATTTCTCGTCTATTACCAAACTGCCCTATAAAGCCTTTGTCTTTGTACTGGTCGGCTTCTCGCTGGTGATTTCAAATCTTGGTTTAACCAAACTGATTGCCGTGTCTGTGCCTGTATTGAGCGCGATTTATCCGCCTGCGATTGCAGTGATCCTGCTAAGCTTCTGCGGTCATTTCTTTAAGAAGCCTGCTCAAGTTGTTGCACCGACCACACTGGTTGCATTTATTTTCGGTGTTTTTGATGGCCTGAAAGTTGCTGGCCTTGAATTACCTGAATTGCTACAGAACTTACCGCTTTCTGAACAAAATATGGCATGGCTGATTCCATCTCTTATTGTTCTTGTCATTGCCGCTGTGATTGACCGCATCAGAAATTAATCTTTCTAAGAGGTCATAAAAATCGTATTTTTACCCAAAATCCGGTTTTAGCGTGATCAATAACTGTCAGGTTTTACCCAAACCGGCATTTATTGTTTACATCCTCTAATCATGATCACAGCTAAATTGTATTTTAGAAAGCTTTATAGACTTTTAATCAATTATTTTAATTATCTTCTTTCTTACTTTCATTTTCATTCTTTAGCAGAAGATCAACACAACTCTGTATTTTACTGTTTTTAAAACATATTGTTTCCTGATTAAACCAACTCACCCTCATCATTCTACATAGACTTACATTCTCTGGATTATCTCTACAAATCTTTGGCGTAGAATTTGCTTTTCCCTATGGTAGCAATGAATGGTCACTTATACACTTCAGTCGGACTGCCCTCGCTGAAATGTTAACGGTGATGATTCAGATGCAATCATTGATTAGTGCAGTAATACGACTAAAGGAGGCCTTTTTTAACTGTTAAAATTCACTTAAATAGTTGCAAAGGTTGAAATTAAGAAGTACAACTGTATATTCAATTCAGACTAAATCAATAAGATTTACTCTTCAATAATACAAATAAACGGGAGGGATGGAGATGTTATCAGTACATTTCAAAAAGCAAGTCTTCATTGACGCTCTTAAGGCAAATACCAATCTGGTGACTTTCTTGAGCACCACGGTTGCGCTTATGCTGACCTTGATTGTGCATTGTTTAATTCAAGGCAATTTAAAATTTGAGTACGTCGGTTATGCCTTGATTGTCTCGGCAGCCTTTTTCTTATGGGCTGTGATCGACCAGAAATACCGATAATTTATTAATAAATTTATACCCCAGTGGATGATCTGGCCAGTCATCCATCTGGCAGAAAAGAAATAAATTGAGCTTAAAGCTCAAAAAATAAAATCAACTATTAAAAAATTAGAATAATCCGACCGCCGCCCCATAAAGAAGCACACTTGTTCCTCCTAATTCTGCAATAATTAAACCTAACATTGCCAAAGTCATAAGCACGCCCGGCAACTGAAATTTACCTAGTTGATGCGGTCGCTTAAACTGATTAGTGGTGTCTTTCAAAAACCCATGCAAGATATAAGCGCCAATCGAGAAACTGAAAAAGAGAACATTGATCAATACACAGATCAAATTAATCTGCGAAGATAGTGCTGAATAGTAAGCCAATACTGCCAGAATCAATGTCGCAGGGGCATAAAGCAGACTGCTGCGATGCGCAATATCCACATAATAATGCGCCCGTGAATTGACAGACTGGCGGATTTGCCAATACTTCCATACTCCGGTTAACATCCCCACCCATAAGAATATTCCACTAAAAATAATCGCGATCTTTACTGCCAGATCAAGTTCTATTCCCTGCATATTTTCTTTCCGTTTTTTATCATCGTACTGACTTTTTAGTCATTGTTTTAACAAGTTTCTTTGAAGAAGTCAGGTAAATTTAAGCATTCATTCTGATTCAAAAATATAGTGTAGCCCATGTCTGAATTCGAAACATTGACTCTAAAGTGCCAGGATGGCTATCAATTAAGTGCACGTTTTTATCCAGTCACTGAGACTGAAAGTAAGAAATCTCCCATATTAATCTGTCCTGCGACTGGCATTACCAAACAGTTTTATCATATTTTTAGCTGCTGGTTGCAAACTCAGGGTTATGCCGTAATGGTATTTGATTTTCGAGGTATTGGGGAATCTTTAAAAGGTTCGGTTAAACAGTCTAAAGCCAGTATTGTGCAATGGGGACAACTGGACATTCCGGCTGCGATAGATGCGCTATTAGCTAAAACTCAGGCAGCAAAGGTCATCTTACTTGGTCATAGTGCTGGTGGACAGCTGCTGGGTATTGTCCCAAACTATGTCAAAGTGGAAAAAGTCGTGGCAATTGCCGGATCGACGGGTCATATTAAAGGTTTAAGGGGCCGCACCAAATTACTAGCGCCAGTGATGTTCAATATCATTTTCCCATTGGCACGTATCACCAAAGGCTATGGCCCAACCCAAGCGATTGGTATGGGTGAAAACCTGCCAAAAGATGTGGCACGTGAATGGGCAGAATTTTGTAGTAAACCGGGTTATGTCATCAATGCGATTGGTAAAAAGATCTCACCGGCACATGACTATCATGCCCAGATCACCTGCTCGATCACATCAATCTGGGCTTCGGATGATGAAATCGCCACTCAAGCGAATGTCAAAGACTTGCTGCGCTTATATCCAAAAGCAGCAACAGAAATGATTGAACTAAAACCCCAAGAATATGGTCATAAAGGGATTGGCCATATGCTGATGTTCAAGAAGTCACATCAAAACTTATGGCCAGTCATTGAGCAACAGTTATCTGCCTAAAGATGATTTAAATGGCTATTAATAGGTTAATGTGCTTTAATACGCTCAGTATGAGATGAGCCTCTTACAGTATGTGCCTCAGATGTGCATACGACTAGCCCCTAACCATGGGGCTTTTTTATGTCTGTATGATTTTGAAGTCGTATTAAAATTTAACCGAAAAATGCAATGATGCTCTGAATCACCACAGCATTCACAATATCAATAAAAAATGCACCACACAGCGGTACGATCAAAAATGCTTTATGTGATGGACCATAACTATTGGTGACCGCCTGAATATTGGCAATCGCAGTTGGAGTTGCTCCCATACCAAAACCACAATGCCCCGCCACCAATACAGCTGCATCGTAATTTTTTCCCATGATTCTAAAGGTCACAATTGCGGTAAATAAAATTAGTACCGCTGTCTGCGCAAACAAAATGGTAATGAGCGGGCCTGCCAAATCGGCCAGCAGCCAGAGTTGCAGTGAAAGTAAGGCCATAGATAAATACAGGGATAATGACGCATTACCAAATACATCAATGGCACGGTCGAAAATATCGACTTTCAGTACATGCTCCAGAAAGTTACGTACAATCACCCCTGTCCCTAAGGCCCAGACAAAGGTTGGCAGTTCAAACCATCTTCCCTGACTGATTTCTGTCATCTGATTGGCGACAAAAATACATAAGGCAAACATCCCCAAAGTTGATACCGCATTACTGGCTGTGATCAGTCGGGTTTTCTTTGGATATTCGAAGGGTGCGGTGTTGATGCTAGTATCGAGTTGTTGCTCATTGGTCTCTTGCGCTACTGTCTCTGCCAATTGATTGCGTTTAATCAAGAATTTGGCAACCGGACCGCCCACAAGTCCACCAATAATCAAACCAAAAGTAGCGCTTGCCATTCCGAGGACAATTGCCCCCTGTATTCCATATTGAGTTTCAAGCACTTCACCCCAAGCACCGGCAGTACCATGTCCACCCGTTAAGGTAACAGAACCGACAATCAGACCAATCAATGGATCAAGCCCAAGTGCTGTGGCTAAACTCATGCCAACCGCATTTTGTACAACTACAAATAGAATGACACAGACCAGAAAGATCAGCAGTGATTTCCCACCTTCTTTGAGCTTGGTAAAGTCTGCACTTAAACCCACAGAGGTAAAGAACATCAGCATCAGAATGGTTTGGATTTCTGAGTCAAATGTGGCACTGATATTAAAAAATTTATAGAGAATAAAAGCTGTAATCGCTGCGATTAGACCGCCGATTACAGGCTCAGGTAAGTTATAGTTTCTAAAGAAGCCAATTTTACTAACAAGATACCGCCCAATAAAAAGAAAAAATACTGCAATCACCAAGGTGCCAAAGGCATCGATCTCATAATTCATAACATTCCCTATTGGCTTTATTTTCATACAGTTTTAGGAAAACAGTATGAAAAATCAATTTTAGAAATGTTATGCAAGTTATTGTTTCTAGTAATTGTTTAATTTGTAGCCTGAACAGAGGAAATTAATGTAGTGAAATATCATAAACCCAATTTTTGGCTTGTTGGTCTGTGGTGGTTTCGCAGACATAGTAGTCATGATCCCAAGTGTCTTGGTCAAAAATAATATTTGAGCCAAAAATATTTAGTCCAAAACAATCACCTCAGGTTTAAGCTAGTACAATTCATCTCTTTTTATAAGTTTTGAATTACCTTTTTCCTAAAAAATCGTACCAATCAATAAATTCGGAGTACCCACCAGATGTTCTATTCCCAGGATTACGCCGTATATATTTCATTTCTGTGTCTGTTTCGGTAGTGACAGCTTGAGTAAACTCCGCTTTACTTTTAAAACCTCTACTTCGAACATATTCTCTAGCCTTTTCCCAAGGCCATAAATCAAACCGAAATCTTCTACCAAAAAATTCTGCCCATGAAGTACCATAGGATTGTCTAATATCTGCAGGTGCCCCCATTGGTAGATCAGATTCTTTGTACGCCTTCTCATACTCTTTTTTCATAGTAATATTATTATTTAGACAATAATCCTTTAAGATCTCAAGTGGGATTAGATTTGCACCTATTGCGCGTTTTTTTCGACCATATTTATCATTTAATAAATTCTCTACATCCAAGCGCATTTTTCTTAATATCAGAACGTTATAGAGAGAAATTTCGTTTTTTTGAAAATCTGACAACTTATCCCATCCCATTTCATCAGCATAATTAACAAAATCGTCAAGAGTCCAATCTAGACCTTTTCTACCTGTACCAAATAACAGTCTTTCATTTGAAATTAAGGGTAATTTAATTCCATAATTATTAAATACATTGAAAATATGTTCCTTATATTTTTCTATACCATCTAACCGATATATTTCTGATGTGGTTCTAGGATTTTAGACCACGCCTATAAGTGATAATCTACTCCCCAATAAGCATGGGAAATGCTTGTTTTTGGAGTCAACCATGACACGAAGAAAACGTCGTAATCATTCAGCAGAGTTTAAAGTTAAAGTTGCTCTCGCAGCAATTAAAGGCGACCACACACTCGCTGAACTTTCTACTCAATTCGATTTACATCAAAACCAAATCATCGATTGGAAAAATCAACTGCTTGAGCAATCAGTCAATATTTTTTCACGACCAACAGCACAACAAGAACCAGAGATTGACCTCAAAGCTCTACATGCCAAGATAGGACATCAGGCATTGCAAATTGATTTTTTAGAAGGTGCGCTCAGAAAAATAGGGCAGCTGAGCGGCAAAAAATGATCGATAAGACCCATCAACTTTCGGTACGACAACAATCGCAATTGATTCAAATCAATCGCAGTACGTTGTATTACAAGGCCAAAGAGATTTCATCAACTGATTTGAGTTTGATGCGCCTGATCGATGAAATTCATCTCGACTACCCCTTTATGGGCAGTCGAATGATACGAGATATGCTACAGCGTCAAGGGCATCAAATAGGTCGGCGTAAAGTCCGACGTTTAATGCGCTTGATGGGAATACATGCCTTGTATCCAAAACCCAATACCAGTAAGCCTAATCTTGCACACCGTATTTTCCCATATCTGTTGAAAAACATGGTCATCGATCACTCTAATCAAGTCTGGTGTACAGATATAACGTACATTCCTATGGCTAAAGGCTTTGTCTATCTGTGTGCAATTATAGATTGGCATAGTCGTAAAGTACTGGCTCATCGTGTATCGATCAGTATGGAAACAGGCTTTTGCATAGATGCGTTGCAAGAAGCAATTGTGAAATATGGTTGTCCTGAGGTGTTTAATACAGACCAAGGCAGTCAATTCACAAGCGAGGCATTTTTGAATGAGTTAAAATTGCGAAATATCCGTATCAGTATGGATGGGAAAGGACGATGGATGGATAATGTAATGATTGAGCGTTTATGGCGCAGCGTGAAGCATGAGGAAGTCTATTTGAAGGCTTACGATACGGTTAAACAAGCGAAACAATCAATTGCTGAATATTTGGATTTTTATAACATGATACGTCCTCATTCAAGTTTGAATAAGGCAACACCGGATGAATTTTATGATCAACATTTACTAAAAGTAATGGCAGCATAATTTAAATATTTAGAGCGGATTTATCACTTATAAAACTGAATTGAGTGGTCTAATTAACGGAACCACATTATTTCAGCCTCTATAACTATTAAATTTAAGATATTTTCTCTATACTTTTTTTCTTTATATAATCTTTTCGCATAGTATCCATCTGCCCAATTTGGTAAATCTGCTCTTTTTTGAAAACTTCTTTCTGAAAACATAAAAACTTCTATATAAGTATTTATATCACTTAAATAAAAATCAGAATAATATTTTTTAGAATCAAAGATAAGTTTAGGATGACTTTTTTTGTTTATTTTAATTTCATACAACCAATTTGCCACTATTAATTCTGCTTTACTTTGATAATTTTTACCATCTAATCCATAAAGTGAAGACCAATAGCCAAGATTATACATTATATTACAAACTTTATTCCAATATTCTGTTTTGATAACTTTTGCATAAGCAGCAGAATAATCTGTATGAAATTTTTGTTTTGATTCAAACTGCTTACAAATTTCAACCCACCCTTTTATATCTAATTTTCTGTAATCACAATATATTCTTCTCCAACCTAGAGTTTTATGAACCTTTATTTTTACTTGAATTCTATCTATTCTATTTAATTCACTATATAAAACACTATCAAATTTATTTAATTTTGTTGGACTTTCATGTTTTAATTGAATAATTTCATCATATAATTCAATATCACTCATTTGACCATACTGGAATCTTTTGGGAACTTCTTTACTTTTTTTTAATATTTTTTTCTTCGTCTCTCTTCCTTTATTAATAAAATTAGCTTTTTTAGCTATATCTTTAGTTAATTGACGTGCTGTCAATATTTTATATAAAACTCCATCATATTTTCTAAGTGCATTTAATCCTTGGATTCCAATTATATTAATTAAATTTAATGCATAATTAAGTAACTCGTCATTATCTAATACACTATATTTCTCAATTTTAGTTTCTGATTTAAAAAATACATTATTCGTCAAACCTCGATGATATAGTTCTTTGGCTAAATTATTATTGCAAGATATCAGCTCTCGTATATTTTTAACCATTATAATTTTGGTTTCTTCAATTAACTGAGAGTCAGTCATTAATTGATAGTCTTTAAAACTTTTGCTGTTAACTAGTTTCATGTACTTCACCAGTACTATCTTTTAATTTATATTTTTAAAGACTATAAAATAGGTAAATACTAGGCAACCCCAATACGACACAAATTGACGTACTCTTTATTATAAAATAAAAAAGGGCTGATAAATCAGCCCTTTTTTTTAACTCAATTTAATTTATTTTTCAACAAATTAAGCTAATTGAGCAGCAGCAATTTTCTTAGTATCGATGTCTTTAGCAGCATCTGTATACTCGCTCATCTTGTCGAAGTTCAAGTATTGGTAGATGTCAGCAGACATACTGTCAATTTGAGCAGCGTACTGTTGGTATTCTTCTGGAGAAGGTAATTTACCCAATACAGCAGCAACAGAAGCAAGCTCAGCAGATGCTAGGTAAACGTTAGCACCTTGACCTAGACGGTTCGGGAAGTTACGAGTAGAAGTCGATACACAAGTAGTGTTCGGAGCTACACGTGCTTGGTTACCCATACATAATGAACAGCCTGGCATTTCAGTACGAGCGCCAGCTTTACCATAAGTATTGTAGAAACCTTCTTCCATCAATTGGTGTTCGTCCATACGAGTTGGAGGAGCCAACCATAGACGAGTAGATAAAGAACCACCAGGTACTTTGTCTAGAAGTTTACCAGCTGCACGGAAGTGACCGATGTTAGTCATACAAGAACCGATGAATACTTCATCAATTTTAACGCCTTGAACGTCAGAAAGAAGTTTTGCATCATCTGGGTCGTTCGGGCAGCAAAGAACTGGTTCTGTGATTGTAGAAAGGTCGATTTCATACACTTTAGTGTATTCAGCATCAGCATCAGCTTTAAGAAGTGATGGGTTAGCCAACCATTTTTCCATGTTCTCTACACGGCGCGCCATAGTACGAGCATCGCCATAGCCTTGTGAAATCATCCACTTCAGCATAGTGATGTTAGAACGTAGGTATTCAGCAACTTTCTCTTCAGAAAGAGTGATCGCACAACCAGCAGCAGAACGTTCAGCAGAAGCATCAGAAAGTTCGAATGCTTGCTCAACAGTCAGGTCAGTTTCCATTTCTGTCAGGTCGATCTCAAGGATACGGCCAGAGAAGATGTTTTTCTTACCTTTCTTCTCTACAGTCAGATCACCTTCTTGGATCGCTACATAAGGAATCGCATGAACTAGGTCACGTAGAGTGATACCAGGCTGCATTTTACCTTTGAACTTCACAAGAACAGACTCTGGCATATCAAGTGGCATAACACCAGTTGCTGCAGCGAATGCTACAAGACCAGAACCTGCTGGGAATGAAATACCGATTGGGAAACGAGTATGTGAGTCACCACCAGTACCAACAGTATCTGGAAGAAGCATACGGTTTAACCAAGAGTGGATAATACCGTCACCTGGACGTAGAGAAACACCACCACGGTTCATGATGAAATCAGGAAGCGTGTGTTGCATTTGAACGTCAACTGGTTTTGGATACGCAGCTGTGTGACAGAAAGATTGCATTACCAAGTCAGCAGAGAAGCCTAGGCAAGCCAAGTCTTTCAGTTCGTCACGAGTCATAGGACCAGTTGTATCTTGAGAACCAACAGTGGTCATACGTGGTTCACAGTAAGTACCTGGACGGATACCTTGACCTTCAGGAAGACCACAAGCGCGACCAACCATCTTCTGAGCAAGGGTGAAGCCTTTGCCAGTGTCAGCAGGTTGTACTGGAGTACGGAACAGAGTTGAAGGCTCAAGACCAAGCTCTTCACGTGCTTTAGTTGTCAAACCACGACCAATGATCAGGTTAATACGACCACCCGCACGAACTTCGTCTAGAAGTACTGGAGTTTTAAGGTCAGCTTCAGCGATTTGAGCACCGTCTTTGAACGCAGTTACTTTAGCAGCAGCCTTGTCGATTTTAAGAGTGATTTCATCACCCATGTTCATGTTTGCTACGTCGATTTCAACTGGTAACGCACCAGCGTCTTCCATAGTGTTGAAGAAAATCGGAGCAATTTTAGAACCTAAGCAATAACCGCCTTCTTTCTTGTTAGGAATGTGAGCGATTTCGTCACCGAAGAACCAAAGTACAGAGTTAGTTGCAGATTTACGAGAAGAACCTGTACCAACAACGTCACCTACGTAAGCAACTTTGTTGCCTTTCGCGATGAGATCTTTAATTTGGTTTAATGGACCAACTTCACCAGGAACTTCTGGGTTGATGCCATCACGTTCGTTTTTCAGCATTGCATTTGCGTGCAATGGAATGTCTGGACGGCTCCAAGCGTCTTGTGCTGGAGACAAGTCATCAGTGTTAGTTTCGCCAGTTACTTTGAAAACTGTCAGTTTGATTTCTTCTGGAACGTCTGCACGGTTTGTGAACCATTCAGCGTCAGCCCATGATTGAAGAACAGCTTTTGCATTTGCATTACCTGCACGTGCTTTATCAGCTACGTCATGGAACGCATCAAATACAAGAAGCGTTTTTTTCAAAGCTTCAGCAGCAAGACCACCAAGCTCTGCGTCTTCTAGAAGTTCAACTAAAGGAGCAACGTTATAACCACCAAGCATAGTGCCCAGTAAGTAAACCGCACGTTCTTTAGAAACTAGTGGAGAAGTCGCTTCGCCTTTTGCCAATGCAGCTAAGAACGCAGCTTTTACGTATGCAGCTTGGTCAACACCCGCTGGAACACGGTTTTCAAGCAAGTCAACTAAGTATGCTTCTTCACCAGCTGGGGGATTTTTTAATAATTCAACTAATGCAGCAGTTTGAGCATCATCAAGTGGCTTCGGTGGGACTCCGAGTGCGGCACGTTCTTCAACGTGTTGGCGGTAAGCTTCTAGCACGGTGTTATTCCTCTTTTTTAAAAAATTACCTGTGAATTCCTGCTTTATAAAAGCTTCACAAATAATATGGACTCTAAAATTTTACTAAAATTCCAGTTAAAAGTTAATGCAAGTACAGTGTTTCTTTGTGATGCTCATTATTTTATAACTAAATGATGCTTATAAAGATCATTCAATAATCAAATCATCATCGCATTGCATAATTTAAGTACAGATATGGCAACTTTTAACCAAATTCGACGCATAAAAAAGGCAACATCGATGTTGCCTGATTTACTTAGAAAAAGATACTCCACCTTAGTGGACTGTCGTCGAGTTCAAGTATTGCTGAAAAGCGTCCCGACAACCCTCAAATTTTAATTCGCATTGATCTTCATAAGTCTGACTATGGTTGTTGCTGGCAAAGGAAATCTCGACCAGACAGCGTTTTTTGTCCTGCTCCAAGATCTGCTTAATCACGACCTTGTCTCCTACACTCAGGACATAGCGTCCGCTACCGATAATAGCCAATCCTTTTTCATCTTCTAACAGCAGATCTGAGTGATATAAATACTTCACGACGTCCATATTATTGTTCTCCTCAAGGCTTTGGAGTTAAATTCATTATTCAATATAAAGATAAGCATTTCTATATTTTAGATTTAGCAATTGTCACAAATTATATTTAATATTGCTTAGGCTATTTTTATTATTAGAAGAATTTTCTTATATCTATAAACCACTATTTATTTTGAATGATGATTTCTTAGTTTGTTTATTTAAATATAAAAAAACCGTTCCTTAGAACGGTTTGTAATCTGGAATTTTATCATGCGGTGTGGCGATACATTTTTCGGTAAATTCAGCGCGGACTTTCTCACGGGCTGCATCTACATCGGTCTTAATTTCCTGTTCCGGAAGTGCATAGACTTCATCGATAATATTTAGGATAAAACCGCGAGTGATGTCATCATCGATCTTGTTGGCATGCTCAACAGCCTTTTCTTTCTCGATCGCATTCTGACGATCCAGCATAATGGTCCGTGCAGCATTCCCCACACTACGACAATAGCCATGCCACTGCTCTTCAGGGGTTAAAGGTTTTTTCTCTGCACAGCCGACCAGAGCAACCATCAGCGATAAAGCAAATAACTTTTTCATGAATTTCTCCTTCCGAGAGGCACTATAAGAGATCAGCACAGATTTGTCATTTAAAATGAAATTTCTCTCTATTCTTATTGATACTGCCTGCTCGAAAGTAGCATTTCATATCCTAACCACAACTGGCCTGAACTACTTTCTTAGTGGCTGGATCTACAGTGACCGTCACGCGCTCTTCACGATAATCCATAGTGACAGGCTGGCCAGGTGCAACCATGCGTACCATTTGAGCTTTGGTTTTCTCTTTGATTTTTGCTTCAGTTAAATTGGATTGACCCACCAGTGCAGCTGCCTGATCTGCGATACATTTAGGCTGGTTTGCTCGGAAATATTTCCATTCTTCGACCACTTGCCCATTTTTTAAATGACAATAGCCCACTTGCCCATTAGTTTCATTACGGATTTCCAGCTTTCCACCCTGATTAATACAATAGGCACTCGCTGGATTCGCTGTTCCTAATGACGCTGAGTTTGAGTCAGTCGACTGGGTCGTACTACAGCCAGCAAGGAGGATGGATACAAATAATCCAGACAAGCCAGATAAAATTATTTTTTTCATGAGCGGTATTCTTCTAAAGGAATTCGCCTTTAATGTAGCATATTCCACTTATAGCGTCAGATCTGAAAAGGCTTGAGTGTTTGTAATTCTGTAAAAAGCGGCAGGATCATTTTTTAATATCATTAGCTTTAATCCCATTTAACTTCTCACTATTTCCTATGATTTATATCAATCAATAATTAGCTTTTAAAAGTAATCTCTTTCTTAAACTAACTAAAATTTAGATCCAGTTAAATATTGGAATGGCTTCAAGATGACAATGTCATTACATTATTATACAAAGTGTTTATTACCCTTCATCAACCAAGCATTACTCTAATATTTTGTTTTTAGAGTATTAAGTTAATTCTCGCCCAGTTTTTTATCCTAACCTTCTTTATGCACGGAGCTTGGTGTTTGTACTAGCGGCCATATTGATTTAATATTTGATTGAATTTTAAACTTTATCTCAGCATGCAAGACGATCTCCAGCTTTCCTTAAAAGAATACCTTTCTACGGTTCAGGAAGTAGTTAAAATCACTTTCGATACACCGGTGTGGGTCAAAGCCGAGATTCGTAATTTAAATATTAAAGCTGGCCATTATTATCTAGAACTGGCAGAAAAAGATCCTGACAATGATCAGGTCATTGCCAGTTGCCGGGCCACAATCTGGAAGTTTGCTGCGCAGACAATTGTGACGCAATTTGAACGTGAAAGTGGTATTGAGCTAAGCCGGGACCTTAAGGTTTTAATCAAAGTCAAAGCCAGCTTTGATCCGCAATATGGGTTTTCCCTAAATATTACAGAGATTGATTCTGGATATACCTTGGGTGATATAGCCCGACGTTATCAGCAGATTGTAGAGAGACTGACAACCGGAGGTCTGATTGATCGCAATAAAAATCTGCCTACACCTTTTGACCTCAACCGGATTCTGGTGATTGCTCCGGAAAAGGCTGCAGGTCTGGGCGATTTCAAGAAAGATGCTGATGCTTTACAAAAAGCTCAGGTATGCGAATTTATCTATCACAGTGCGACCTTTCAGGGAAATACGGCAGCGCAAAGCATCATGCAAAGCTTGGCACAAGCTTTAAAGCAGTGGGCACAAACGTATCATCACGCGCCTGACCTGATCGTGATCATCCGTGGCGGTGGCGCAGTCAATGATCTGGCTTATTTGAATGACTATGCGCTGGCTGCCCTGCTCTGCAAACGTTCAGTTCCCGTCTGGGTTGGTATTGGTCATGAAAAAGACAGGACGATTCTGGATGAAATTGCTCATCGTTCTTTCGACACACCAAGTAAAGTGATTGCTGGAATTCGCAATCATGTCGTCGAGCTGACGCAAGAAGTTATAAATAACCTGCAAAGTATCCAGAGACTTTCTCAACAGCAAATTCAAGCTTATCAAAGCCAGAATGAGCAATATCTAAAGCTAATCCAAAATTTGGCCAATCACCAGATTATGAATGCCTTGCAACGTTTAGAGCAGCTCAAGTCCAACACCTCTAACCTTGCCCAGCAACAGACCCAACTGATTAACCAGCAGCTAGATGCCCTGATGCGGGAAACACTGCTGCAAAATCCCAAACATGTTTTGTCCAAAGGCTATGCCATTGTGCGCCAGCAAGATCACGTGGTTCGTTCAATTCATCAAATTGATGACCAACAACCCGTTCAGATTGAATTACACGATGGCCTATTTTCAGCACAACTTACGCAGGTAACTCCACATGAGTCATGATACTTTGAGCTTTCAGGAAGGCTATGACATCTTGAAAAAGAATGCTGAATTACTTGAATCTCAGCAAGAACCAGATATTGATAATCTGATGAAAATCGTTGAAGAGTCTATGCAGGCGTATAAAGCCTGTAAATCCCGAGTGGAAGCTGTTCAGAATGCACTGAATGAGACCTTTAAGGATTAATTTTATTAAATACCTTAAATCAGTATAGGCTGATGATTTAAATGCTTAGGCTATTTTAAAATCTCTTGCCTATAAAAAGCCCTCATTTAGAGGGCTTTTTATTAGATTAGAACCGCCAATTATAGAACAAGTCAATTGCACGCTCTAAAGACTGACTGGCTTCCAGATATAAACGCTGGTTCATTTGATAACGCAAGGTTAGCTTGTTCACTGGAGTAAATACGCCCACCCCATAACGGATATACAAGTCTGGCGTAATATAACCGGTTACAGACACCTGAGTATCATCCCCTGTTCCCTGTGCATCCAGTGCCAGACCACTCAAGCCAAAGCTACGGCCAATCTGGTTGGTCAAAGCACGCGTACCGCCCAAGCCCAGACTGATCCCGGCGGCTGCAATGGTGTTGTTTACATCAGATCTGAAACCTTCCGCCTGACTTAAACCTGAAGCTCCTTCATTGATACGACCAGTAATCAGGGCATTCAACGCTTCCTGTTCAGACAGACCAGCATCGTTATACACCTGAATAGCAGGACTTGAGGCTGTACCTGTAACACGCACACCGACTGTGCTGCCCTGTATCGATTTATTGGCATCAATATCCAGGGTTGGATTCGATAATGGGCCATTGAAACGCGCAATCGCACGGTTCAGATCCAGACTTTGTCCATAGGCTTCAATTTTCACCCGTTGTGATACCCCGATCGCCCCATTGGCACGCATCGCAGATTCCATACCACGTTGCGTCAGATTGACACGACCTAAGAGTGGTATACGGCTGTCAAAGCCCTGGAAGATCACCTGATTTCCTAACGACACTGCAACATCTGCGCGAATATCCCATGGACGTGCCGCTTTCAGAATGGCGAGCTGGTCATCTCCTTCACGTACAACACGAACATCAGAAGACAAGCCCACGACAGGTTCAGAGGCTTCAGGCATGGAAATCAGTGCACGAGGAACATCGACCTTGCCACTCAAGCTTAATTTTTTATTGAACGGATACATATCCAAGGTCAGGTCAGGCGTAACCACTGCAGTAATCAGCGGTGCCTGACGAATCAACAGATTTTCGCCCTGAAGTTTGAGCTGTACGCGTGGATCACCTTTCCAGTCTACAGAGCCGGTTAATTTACCAGCGCCACGGCCACTGTTAAATGCACCATTAATCGTCGCGGTATTTTGGCGGACTGATGAATAGAGCTGCACATTGGTCAGATTGACTGGCAATGAAATCATGCTGATCGCCCCGTCCTTAACCCGAATTTCACCTTCAAGTAATGGATCGGTTAACGTTCCGCTAATTTTACCTGCATAAGACAAGGTACCATCCAGATTACGCACATCCTGAATGAATGGCTTAAAGACCTTCAGCTGAACCTGGTTAAAGGCAATCTCGCCACGCATTGGTTTATTGTCACGATATGGATCAATAATCACATTGGCATAGCCAGTACCAATATCTGGTGTTTTCACATCCAGACGAATCTGTAATCCAGCGGCCACGCTTTTTGCGACCAGCCCCACTTCATCATATTTTAAAGTCGAGCCTAAATATTCCGGATCATCAGAAGATAAGCCGATCACCCCATTGCGGGTTACCAGCCGTGCATCAATTTTCGGTTTGGCACCTTGTGCCCAAGCTGCCTTGGCATAACCATTCACTTTACCGGTTAATGCTATGCCTTCTGGCAGGAAGGCACTAAAGTCAGCCAGATCCAGATTACGGGTAATAAAAGAAGCACTGCCTCGAGTTTTATTCACTCGAATTGGCTGATCAAAGCAAAGTTGACTTTGCTGACTCATCCAGCAATGAGCACCAACAAACAGATCCGACTGTGCAGTGTTATAAATCACAGCTGCATTTTGACGCTGCACCAGATGAGTACGCAGTGAATCGAAATCACCGCGCTGGATCTGGCCTAACCAGTTATTTTGTGCATTAAAACCACCTGCCAGCTGAACAAAGAATTTAGACAGCTTGTTTTCAGCCTGAACTTGCAGTACATGTGTAGCGCGGGTTCCAGCTAGTGAAACTTCACCACGTACAATCTGTCTATTGCCACTACGCAACTGATCCATGGTCGCAGTCAATAAGGTCGGTGTGGTTTGTGAAGTCGGCAACTGACCGCGTACCCGAATCTTGTCTACGCTAAATAGGTTCTTGAAGGCAAAATTATCCACTGCCAGATTCGCAGTTGCTTGCAAACGCGGTTGTGCCTGCAT
The DNA here is from genome assembly GCF_013419915.1 of Acinetobacter sp. YH12043. Lineage (NCBI taxonomy): Bacteria > Pseudomonadati > Pseudomonadota > Gammaproteobacteria > Moraxellales > Moraxellaceae > Acinetobacter > Acinetobacter sp. YH12043. Next base: position 22,702 of record NZ_VOZD01000014.1, on the reverse strand, counting down.
ATTGATGTAGCCTTGTACCCGGCCTCTTAATCCCGGATAAAGTTCATATAATGCCGGCGCATTCACTTTAAGTTGCAGATTCTGCGCATTACCGGTGGCCTGTAACTGGTTGCTGGCATAAGACAGGAACAGGTTATTGGCTTCAAACTGCTGCGGTACAAAACCACGCTGCTTGGAGTCAATCAATACAGCCAGATTCCCCTTACCGCGTACCGGTTTATTATTCAACATACCGGCCAGATTTAAGCGTTGAATCTGGACACGCTTCACTGCATCTGACCAGACACCTTGGGTTTGCAGATTACCAGACAATTCACCTTTAAGCTTGGCATTGAAATACTGAGGTTTAAAACGCACCAGAGAGGCATTTACATTCCAGCCAATACCATTTGCCAGATTCACCTGACCATTGGCATTAATTTTTCCAGCGACCCCATCATGACGCAGTTCCTTGATATTTAGCATATCAGGCGTACCCGACAAGCGCAGTTTTAACAATCCTTGACTGGCCTTGATCTGGCTGGCACTTAATGCACCATCATAATTGACCGCATAACTTTTGAATCCGCCGCCTGCTTTTTCATCATGGAACAACAAGGCAATATTACTATTACCTGTCAGGTGAACGGTTTCATTTTGCGCAGCCAGTCGTCCGGTCAGATCTACACCGCTGAGATTAATAATCTGCTGATTCGGGCGTGCATAACCACTGGCTTTTACCCGACCATTCAAGCGGTCAATTGGTGAAGCTGCAGCCAGAGTCTGAGTATTCAGGTTCTGGGCATTTAATACTGCGGACCATCTGAGCTGACGTTTTTCTTCTGGCAGTTCAATTCGTGCATTACCTGTTAGACTGCCGGCCTGTCCATTTCCACTATATTTAAAACTTGGAACATTCAGGATGTTATTTTTCAGGTTCAATTGTGCCTGATACATTCCTGTCGGCAACAGCCCTTCTTCATGCTGAGCAACCTGGGTAGCGACATGAATATTTTGCTGGCCTTCGACCAGTACCAGATCAACATCGCCTGATTCACTTTTTAACCAGCCGATATAAGGCACAGCACGGTCAATATTTTTCCAGGCTACATCCAGTAACATCGGTTGAGCTTTATTGTCATTAACCGGCTTCTGATCCAGCTTGATATTCCAGGTTTCATAGCGGTCAAAATCCACCAGTCCTGTCAAATGCAGGCCATTTTCCAAATTACCGGTAGAAGCAATATTACCGTCCAGACTTGGTGGCAGAAAGTCCTGCACTACTTGAGGAATTCGCCGATGTTTCGGATCTATCCCATTCATGCGACCTGTCAGATCCCAATCCACCCGATCAGCCCAGCCTACAGTACCTGCCAGACTTACCGAACCTTTCATCAGCTGACCATTTAGATCAGTAATATTGAGCTGATTGACCAGATCGGTATACATTACTGCGGTATATTGCCCATTCGGGATATTTTCACCTTCAATATCGGTGCGGACATTCAAATCCAGGCGCTTGGTATTCCCATTAAACTCAGCCACACCATCTTTCGTAAACAGTTTTTGCTCTGTCAGGATTGGCCAGTGATATTGTTTAAACTGGAGTTCACCACGCATAGGTACATTAGGACGCATCGGGTGCAGAACCGCCCAGCCTGTCAGCAAATCTGGAGTGTTGGTCGCGACCCCGGCCTGAATGGTATCCAGTGTACCTCTAGCACGTACTTGAATATCATGAATATTCAGGCTTTCTCTGAGTGAAGGCAGATTTAAAATACCACGTGCATCTAGTGGATACTTGCCTTCAAACTGCATTTTCCCGGTAGCTTCGCGTACTGACAGATAGCCCATATCCATGCGGGAATCTTCGAAATTCAGCTCGGTACCTGACCATAATGCTTCATTCAGTTCGATATTATAAAAATCAACTACATTGGTCTGGGTTTTAATCACCAAGTGATCGAGAAGTAAATGATCAACCCGCAATACAAACGGTAAACGAATAGCATTGAACTTGAATGGCTCATCACTTGGCGGATTTTTATTAATAATCTGTAAATTCAGTACATCTGCTTCAGTCAGATGAATTTCTTTTTTGATAATTGCTCGCCAACCCAGCTTGACATCAGCACGATCAATTTTGACATCGACCGGTTTCAGGGTAACCAGAACATTTTTCAGGATAATCCCGCGCCACAGATTTCCGCCTTCATATTCGTAATGGATGATTTCCTGGCGCTGCATCACCTGATCAAGCAGGAATTTACTGCCTTTATCGGTAGAAAACAGGATCGCCAGTACAGACAGCAGAAAAATAAGAGAAAAAAGGACCGACAATAGAATACTTCTAAAGATACGGCGCTTTTTCGGCACAACTTCAGGTTGTTGCTCTTGTTCTGGCTGTGGTTGGTTCTCGACCATGATCTACCCAAATAACTATTTTTTAATTAATAAATGTTTTATAACTGCGAGCCAATAAAGAAGTGCAGACGAATCGGATAATTGTCATCTGACAGTCCGGTCGCCACATCTAAACGAATTGGGCCAATCGGTGAAGCCCAACGAATCCCCAGCCCCGCACCATATTCTGTTGGATTACTAAAATCCTCATTATAGGCATTTCCGGCATCCGCAAATACCGCAGCGCGCCAGCCTTCCCTGAACTGATAATTATACTCCAGTGAAGCCACACCCAAAGCCTGTCCGCCCACTTTAAAGCCTTCAATTTCTGGAGAAAGACTCTTATAGTCGAAACCACGGATACTCTGGTCACCGCCACTAAAATAACGCAGGTTATAGGGTACTTTGGCAAAATCTTCAGTAAAGATATACCCCAGATCCGCACGACCGACAAACTGGTGATCGGCATTTTCACCCAGTGAATAGATAAAACGCCAGCCTGCGTTCACAATCGCCATATCGGCATCAGACAATAGAGCTTCACTGCCCAATTCGACTTTATAGGTCTGCTTAAAACCCTTGGTCGGGTTCACCCGGCGATCACTATCGGTACGGGAAACTTCATAACCCACCAGTAGAGACTGCTGTTCATCTTCAGTATTGAATCTGAACGCTTCCGGAATCTGGCTAAAATCAACCGAACCATCCTGAGTCAGACGATCGAGGCGGTAACGTAGACCGTAAGTTTGTTGCCAGCTGCCACGCGGATTTTTAATAATCCGGTCAGCACCGAGTACCGCGGATTCAATTAGCAGGCCATCACCTTGAGCCACACTATCACGTTCTTCACGCTCATAACCACCTACGATACTGATATAGTCATTAAGTGGATGGTTGTATGGAATATTATAACGGCCATCAATTGACTGACGGATTTGTGACAATTCAAGGTTGGCATCAAATGAGTGACCACGCTTGTTTACGATCGCGCGGCGATATTGTCCACGTAAGCGTGTTCCGGTATCCGTACCATAACCCAGACCAACTTCGGCACTGTTAAGACGGTCTGCATTCAGTGTCACGATCACCGGAATTTTTTTCTCTTCACGAGCCTGAGCCTTTAAACGTTCTTCTTCGTCTTCTTTAGTCTGTTGCTGAACCCGCAAAGTTCTTAAATTTGGATTCTCTGCATCACGACTACCAGCAAACTGATCTTCATCCACCACATCCTGCGTAACTTCCTGATCGGATGCCGGTGCAGCTTTCTTGGCTACACCTATTTCATCTTCTGAAAACTTCTGTTCTTCTATCAGACTCTGAATATCCGGTGCCAGTTCCAGCTCTCGATCAATAGGATCAGGACGAATCGCATCCACCAGCGTATAGTTAAAATAACGTGAGTTCGTCAGGTTGTTGGCCAGACTATTCACACGCCAGAAGGTGTAATCAGCACCATCTTCCCAAGTAACCAGACTTTCCAGTACATCACGATTTAGCGGAAATTCTTTTTCAGGATCACTCATCCTGAACTCTACATTACCCAGTTTATAACGCTCACCTGTTTCAAAGCGCAGGTTCACATCGGCTGTATTTTCGGGTTGGGCAATGCGCACATCATGCAAGCGCCAGTACGCATCAAAATAACCATTATTGCTGGCTGCGGTATTAATCCGGTCTTTGGTTTTTTCATAATCCCCATGGTTAAAGATATCACCTTCTTCCTGTTCCGGTAGAAGACTAATAACCTGGAACTGCGGCTGTTCACCACCTGGGCCACTAAACTCAATATTATGGGTATTGATAATGACCGGCTCATTCGGAGTCACATAGACTCTAACCCGACTGTCAGATAATTTTTCAAATCTGAACTGGGCATTGTAATAACCTACAGCTTGGGCAGCCTGATTGGACAGATTACGGAGTTGCGGTAATGCAGATGAAAAATCTTCAAAGGATTCCTGGGTAAAGCTGGAAAGTTTAGCTTTTACATTATTTCTGAGATTCGTATAACCTTCTGACTGGGCTTTACGATTCAATCCGCCATTGCTTTGCGCAGTGCCATTTCCATTCACAATGACCACATCTGCACTGATCCGAGGCAAACTGGCGGTCATAATCTGGCGAGGTGGACGGATTTTATAAAACAGTCGTTTGAAAATATTCGGACGTTTGTCATTTTCAGGCGTTGTTGGTGCAGGCAATTCGGATAAGGTCGCACCCGACTCATTTCTTTGCACGATGATCTGACTATCGGCCTGAATGGACTGCATAAGCTGATCAACATTCACAGGTGCCTGATTGATTTCAACCAGTTCCTGCTGACTCATATCATTGACTACTGTTTCAGTTTGCGCGGTCTGGCGATAGGCTTGCGCCTCGCGTTTCGCTTCTTCCGCAACCTGATAAATCTCATTGGCCATGCTCTGGTCAATCGTTTGCACCGGCAGGCTTTCTAAATCATCAAATTCAATTGGCTGAAATTCACCCAGAGACGTTCCCATAATCTGCTGTTCTTGCAGCATTTGCATACTATCTACAGCCGAAGTTTCAGGCTCTAAAGCTTCTTCAACTTTTTCTGTTGCTTCAGTTTCGGTCGTAGCTACCCCTTGTCGTACAGCTTCCTGGGATAACTCTTCGATCATTTCTGCCTGAGACAGTGCTACCGGAGTTTCGGTCTGCTCGGTTTGTGCCATGCCCTGATGTGATAACATCATGAAAAATATACTCATACATAGCCTGGCTCGGCCATGATATGGTACGAGAGACCCCATACTACGATTCAGCATCGTTTGTTTAAATTTTCTCTTTGCGGGCATAGCAAACTCTAAACGAATACATTCTTTAATTGATTATTTGACCGAAAAAGATAAGCTAAAGAACTTAAATTATTGGGTTTTGCCTTTACATGGACGAAAGTATCTTACATGATTTTTCTCAATGTTTACGTATATCTCACATTTCTTAATAAATCTTAATGTAGCACGTCTTATATGAACAACAATGAACATTTGTTAGCGAGCCGCCGCTTTTTACCCATGTTCCTGACCCAGTTTTTTGGTGCACTGAATGATAATGTTTTTAAACAGGCATTATTACTGGTGATTACCTATGGTTGGATTCAGCAACAATCAGCCAGTATTAGCACACTAAATAACCTTGCCGCACTATTGTTCATTTTGCCTTATTTTATTTTCTCTGCGACGGCAGGCCAGATTGCAGACAAATATGAACGTTCCCAGCTGATTCGCTATTTAAAGATTTTTGAAATTGTGATCATGATTCTGGGGACTGTTGGTTTCCTACTCGGTCATTTATGGATTCTATTGTTCGCCCTGTTTTTAATGGGCACTCAATCCACTTTTTTCGGCCCGATTAAATATGCCATTTTGCCTGAAGTATTAAAACCGGATGAATTGATGTCAGGTAACGCACTATTTCAGTCAGGCACTTCATTAGCGATTTTATTCGGTATGATTCTGGGTGGTGCAGTCATTGCTGCTTCTACAGGCAATCTGATCTGGATCAGCCTGACGGTGTTAAGTATTGCCGTGGTTGGCTATCTCTCCAGTCGTTATATTCTGAAGCAGAGTATTCCAGCACCCGAAATCAATATTGACTGGAACTTTTTCCGGACCAGCTTTCAGACCATTAAATATGCCAAAAGCTTACCGCTGGTTTTTTTAATTCTGCTGGGTAACTCCTGGTACTGGTTTTATGGTGCGACTTATTTGACCCAGATTCCACAGCTTACCTTACAAAACCTGCATGCTTCTGAAAATGTTGCCAGTCTGCTTTTAACCTTTTTCTCTGTCGGGATCGGTTTAGGTTCTTATTTATGCCGTAGATTAGGTGGTACTGAGGTCAATATTAAAATGGTTCCTATTGGCGCTATTGGTCTTGTAGTTTTTGCATTGTATCTGGCAGCAAGTCTTGCCTTTGTCCCGGAACGTACTGGTGCTCTACTTGGCTTGGCAGATGTATTCCAGCAAGGCTGGAGCTATTATCATGTGATGCTGGCGGTAACTTTACTGGGCATTAGTGGCGGTTTTTATATCGTGCCGCTGTATGTCATGATGCAAGCGCATTCTCCCCGCTCACATCGTGCACGTGTGGTTGCAGCAAATAACATCCTGAATGCCGTTTTCATGGTATCTTCTGCTATATTCTCAATTATTATTTTAAGCATTTTAGAGTTTGATCTTAAAATACTTTTCTGTATTACTGCTGTGTTGAGTGGCCTGTTTACTTTATGGCTGCTCTATAGATTGAAACCGATGATCAAAACCGCAAAAGCCCCTTTGGAGGATTAATTCATGCGTCAATATACAGGTGTCGATAAGCTTATTCATTCTTTTGACCAGGCATTACGCAGTCTTGTTCCAGGAACAACTTCCTCACAACGGGAAAATCCAGCCAAACCGGTCGAAACCCAGCTTACCGTGAGTGATGCCCGTCATGTGGCTGGTTTAATGCGTGTGAATCATAGTGGTGAGGTTTGTGCCCAAGCGCTTTATCATGGACAGGCATTAACAGCGAAATTACCAAATGTACGTCGGGAAATGGAACAGGCGGCAATTGAAGAGCAGGATCATCTGGCCTGGTGTGAAGACCGCTTACAAGAACTGGATAGCCATACCAGTTTACTCAATCCGGTCTGGTACGGCCTTTCCTTTGGAATGGGTGCAATTGCCGGCATTGCGGGGGACAAATACAGTCTGGGTTTTGTTGCAGAAACCGAACGCCAAGTGAGTATGCATTTACAGCATCATATTAATCAGCTGCCCGCACAGGATGAACGCTCACGTCGCATTCTGGAACAGATGAATGAAGATGAATTGCATCACCGTGATACAGCTTTGGCTGCAGGCGGCGTAGATTTACCCCTTCCAGTCAAGATTGCCATGACCGGTATTTCCAAGTTAATGACTAAAACCAGTTATTATATTTAAGTATCAAATGAAGCCCTCTTTTTTTGAGGGCTTTTTTTTATTCTCATGAATTCTTAAACAAGATGACTCATTGATTTTTTTGAGTGCAGATCAATCAATTTAACCATCTATCCAATAGAATATCGGTTCACATTTTAATCAAACTCTATTCTTTTATTCAGCTGTTATAATCGAACCGGTTTCATCTCGTATTTATTAAAATTCTAGAACGATTGAGACAGGTATAACTATTAAATAGCTATGACCTATTTATCAAAAAAATAATGCTTTAAAGGTGACGTATGGAAATAGGTATTATTCTTGGTATTCTATTCGCAATTATTGTGTTGTTAGTTATTTTTTATAAAAAGAAAAAGTAAATAACAGTTTTTTGGCAAATACAGATCCCCTACTTAGATAAAACTGAAAAATTCATTAGATTAATTTCAGATACAGATTAAATTTTGACTTGTGGATATTGAAGACCGCGATCATATTCAAATGCAGGATGAGACCAGATGTCATGCATCGGGATTTTTACGTCTAGTGCAAGCGGTAATTTTTTGGGATTAAATTCCATCTGGCTTAAATCATTTCCCCATGCAATCAGGTCGACATCCAGGCTGATCTGATGCGATGGTCGAACCCGCCCTGAATCCGTTTCCATTTGCTTTAATAAATCTGTCATATCTTGAACAGAAACTTCACTGTATAGGAGGCAGGCCGCATTCCAGTAATCTGCTCCGATACTATCCCGACATGGAATGAGGTAAATTGGAGAAAACCGGACTTCCCCCAACTCACTGATCCGTTGCTGGGCAGCCTGAAAATGTTGCTGTGGATGACAATTACTCGCCAGTGCTAGGGCGAATATCGTTGCGGTGGCGTTCAAGACGTATCCCTACAGAATTGGCTTGCGCGATAATGGCAGGCTTACGGATCGTAATCATAATCGATTCTACACTTTCAAAGGTAGCAAAAAGCGCGTCTAGCACCAGTTTTGCTGCATGTTCGATCAATTTTGGCTGAGCTTCCTGAATCACCCGCGCTGAAATCTCGCAGATTTCGGCATAATTCAAAGTATCTTCCAGTTCATCTGACTGTGCCGCTTGTTCTAAGTTGGTACGAATGTTTAGATCCAGCATTAAAGGCTGAATGATTTGACGCTCCCAATTAAAGCAGCCGACTACTGTATCGACCTTTAAGCCTTCAATAATAATTGCGTCCATTTTAAAACTCGGAATTTAATATTTACCAATAATCTCCCTAAATCCCTCTTTAATACAGAGGGACTTTCATCACTTCTATTTATTTTGTAATGAAAGCCTCCCTTTCTTAAAGGGAGGACGGGAGGGATTAAATTAGTGCTTTAACAGCAAATTTGGGTCCATAGTCTGAACCATCTGCAAACGCTGATCTGCATAGATATCTGTATACGGCGCCAGAATTCTCATGAAACGGTCGAAATACAGCATTTGCTTGAACAATAAAGCAAAGTCACGTGGGAAACGAATGCCATGACGTTCACCGACTGCTACCATATCCATCATGATATCGTTGAGATCTGCAGGGCTTGAAGTTAATAGATCCTGAGGATCAGCTAACATCACACCACTAAATAAACGTTCAAGATCAGCCGCAAGCACTTTGGTATCAATCTCAACTGCAGTCATACCCATTTTCAGCATATTCTCTGCCATCAGGGTATAATTGGTATGCTGCAAGGCATCCATAAAGGCCATACACGCTGTCCAGACTTCTGGTTTAAGCTGGCCGACAATACCAAAATCAATAAAGCCCACACGACCATCTTCAAGCAGCATCAGATTACCCGCGTGTAAATCAGCATGGAAACTGTTACACATCATCAGGCTGCCAAACCAGGTGTTCATTGCAGTGATGAGAACCTGTGACGGGTCTTTAGCGACCTTTTTCACCACTTCAAAATCAGTCAGTGGCACGCCATATAAACGTTGCATGGTCAGCACACGACGTGTTGAATATTGATGATAAACCTTAGGAGCAGTTGCTGCTTTATTATTGGTGATATTCAGATAATTGACGAAATCATCCAGATTTTGTGCTTCTTCAATAAAATCAACTTCACGCACCATCCGGGTTTTGATTTCTTCGACAATATCTGCCAATGACGCAAATTTTACTTTCGGCACTGCTTTTTCCAGCAGTTTGGTCGCCCAATGCAATACATTTAAATCGGTATATAGAATTGTTTCCACACCCGGTTTTTGTACTTTAATGACCACATCTTCACCAGAAACCAGCTTGGCCGCATGTACCTGTGCAATGGAAGCAGAAGCCAGTGGTGTTTCCTCAATTGAGGCAAAGATTTCATCCAAGTTTCGGCCAGAAAACTCTGATGCTAGCACTTCCTGGATATAGCTGAATGGCAAGGTCGGTGTTTGATCCAGACAGCCCTGAAACTCTTCCACATATTCACGCGGAAACAGCGACGGCGTACTGGCAATAAACTGACCGAGCTTGATATAGGTTGAGCCTAAAGACTCAAATGTTTCACGCATGAGTTTGGCATTACTTGGCTTTTCAGTGGCATATTTAATGCCGGCCTTCGCCGCAACTACCGCGGTTTCACCCATACGGGCAACCGAACGTATTCCATCTAACCAGATATTTTTTTTCATAATGTCTTAGGAAAAATTAATTACATGCAGTGTAGCAAAAAAATTAAATTTTGCAGGCCTATCTTGCCTGACAGACCGGGCAATCTGTATCTTTTTCGAAACTTAAAATGCGCTGTTTAAAACTCAGACCATCCCAAAGTAAAAGTTTCTGCCTAAGTGGCATTTTACCCAGGCCTAAATAAAGCAAAGCATGATGAGCTTGCAAACTCGCCATCACATTCGGCGTAGTCGCCAATACGCCTGAATCTGCACAGCGCAAACTGGTATCAGCCTGATGTTCAGATGGGAACAGGCAAGCATAACAGGCTGAATCCCCTTCCATCATGAACAGTTGCCCTTGCAAACCAATCGCAGAAGCACTGATTAAAGGCACATTCAGTTTTACACAGCTCTGATTGACCAGATAACGTGTCTCGAACTGGTCACATCCATCCAGCACCAGATCTTGATGTTCAATGATACTCTCTGCATTTTCAGCCGTTAAAGCTTGATTGATAGATACAACCTGAACATTCGGATTAATCTGAGCCAGTCTTTTCGCGAGTGTTTCTGCCTTATAAAAGCCTAGATCATTTGGCGTAAATGCCAGTTGTCGTTGTAAATTACTCATCTCGATGGTATCAGGATCAATCAGAGTAATTTTGCCTACACCCGCTCGTGCCAGAAGTTCTGCCAAGGCACAACCAATCCCGCCACACCCCACGATACAGATATTAGAAAATTTCAGCTTTTCCTGTGCTTCAATATCCCAACCATCCAGAAGAATCTGGCGACTATATAAGTGCAATTCAGCATCGGTGAGTTCAAACTCTGGGGATATGGCATCCATAGTCGATATAGACAACGTCGTTCCTTGTTTCGAAGATTTTTAAGAAGCATGTGCCACAAAAAGTGCATTTACCGAAATTTCAATATGCGGATAAATCTCGAGCAAATTAACTTCTCTGCGCATAAACAGCAAATCAATAAATGGCTTGGCAATACTAGCGCTAAATAGCATATCAGTTAAATGCTCCGTATCAAGCTGATAGTGTCCTGATAAATACGTAATAGTCATATTATGAATGCACTTAACTTGATCTATATGCCACTTAATTTATTCACGTATTACATCTTCCTGGAACCTCGTTCTTCTATTCTTTTATCACCCTGTAACTATCTTTCGCTTGTTTAGCACTTCTGTAGCTGCTGCCTGCAATTCGGTAGGAAAATGTATCAGTTCAGTGAGACCCTCTGTATCCATTCCTAAATATGATTAAGCTGCTTAAGGAATAGTAATTATCCTCGCTTTCAAAAATAGTATGGAGCATATAGATGAACGAACAAAATCAGCATAATAATCGTGAAAAATTATGGGAACTAATCAAAGATGTACGTTACACCATGATCAGCCATGTGACCGAAAGTCAGGAAATTCATTCTCAGCCGATGACCATGCTCAATTCTGAGCAAATGAATGAGGATCAGAATTTGTATTTCATCATGCGTGATACTAATGATCTGGTGAAAGCTGCCAATACTGGTCGTACTCAGATCGGCCTGTCTTTCGCTAAACCTTCTGATGGTATTTATGTGTCAATTAGTGCAAATGCACAGATCAGTACTGACCGTATTCTGATTGAAAAATTATGGAATCCATGGGCAGAAAACTGGTTTGAAGGTAAAGATGATCCTAGCGTGCGTGTACTGATTGCTGAAGCTGAAAGTGCAGAATACTGGAATGTCACCGATAACAAAGTAACGCAGCTATTTAAGGCATTAAAAGGTGGTGTGACTGGCGAAGCTGGCGAACCAGATGCTGAGCACAAAAAAGTTGATCTATAAGTAAATAAGAATTCCACCTTCAATTTAGCCTCTTAATAAGAGGCTAAATTTTTGATTTATTTTATTTAAAAGATGAATAGTATTACATTGTAATGACAATTATTTTCTCTGATAAATTCGAACATAAACAAATTAATCGTATAAAAAAGGCCGCAATTGCGACCTTTTCAATATATTTAAATGAATATATTAACTGACCTGTTTAATGCCTTGAATCTTAGCAATTTCCTGTTGTTTAAGCAGATTACGCTGAATTTTTCCACTAGAGGTTTTAGGTAAATCACTTACAAACTCAATCTCTTTCGGATAGGCATGTTTAGATAAACGGGAACGCACATAGTTTTGCAATTTCAGCATCAGTTCTTCACTAGCGGCATATTGTGATTTAAGCACTACAAAGGCTTTCACAATTTCGGTACGTTCCGGATCTGGTTTTCCAACCACAGCGGACTCGAGCACCTCTTCACACTCCAGCAAGGTACTCTCTACATCAAAAGGTCCAACTCGATAACCCGAAGTCGTAATGACATCATCCGCACGACCAATGAAATCTATTCCACCATGTTCATTCAGTTTTACGGTATCTCCTGTTAAATAGTACTGTCCCACAAAGGCTTTCCGATTATTACCGCCATAGCCTTCAAACCACATCAAAGGTGAGGCTGAGCAGTCCATGGCCAAAGTACCAATACCACCTTTTTCGACTTCCTGATGCTCTTTATTTAAAACTGCAAAACGATGTCCTGGAATGGCAAAGCCAGCAGAACCGATTTTCTTGTGATGCTCCAGCGCATGATGATTGGCAATCACCATTCCCAGTTCCGTCTGTCCATACTGGTCATAGATATTGACGTCCATTTCATGATTAAACCATTGAATGACTTCAGGTGTTAATGGCTCACCTGCACTACTGACCACACGTAAACATGAGCTAATCTCAGCATCAAATTTTTCCTTAAAGCCATAGAACATCCGGAACGCGGTTGGAGAACCGGTCAGGTTATTTACCCGATATTTTTTAATGACTTCAACAGCATTGTCTACGCTAAAGGCACGTTCATCCAGAATGATGCTATGCCCCAAACTTAATGGACCTGCAATTCCATAATACAGACCATAAGCCCAACCCGGATCTGCCAGATTCCAGAAAGTATCTTCGTCACGTAAATCTACGGCGTGCAGCATATAGCCTTTAAATGCCAGTAAAGCTTTAAGGGGAACAGGCACTGATTTTGCCAGCCCCGTTGTACCCGAAGTAAACATCATCAGGAAAATGTCACTAAAATGACCTTGAACCGGCTCAAACTCAGTTGGATATTGCTTCAGTTCAGTCCAGAAATCTGCATCCTGATTGATACTTTCAGGCGTTTGATGGACGGTTAAAATATGTGGAATATCCAGATCATTCAGTTTCGCACGCTGTTCCTGATTGGTAATAATGAGTCGGGTATGTGCGGTATTAATACGATGCTCGATTGCCTTGCTTTCAAAAGCGGTAAATAAAGGCTGATAAATCGCACCAATACGCCAGGTGGCTAGAATGGTAATTAATAATTCTGGGGTTCGTGGGAGCAGTCCGGCAATACAGTCTCCTGCTTGTAAACCCAGTGAGGTCATATAATGAGCCAATTGTCCTGAAGCCTCAGCCAATTGTTCAAAAGTCCAATATTGGGTCTTGCCATTTTTACCTTCCCAGATTAACGCGATCCGGTTTTGTCCCAGAAAACGTCCACAGCATTCTGTATAGGCATTGAGTGAATCTGGCGTTCCTGCCAGATGTTGTTGAACCATAGTGTCAAAATCAAATTCACGATACGCTTGTTCTAGTGTCTTCATCACGACAACCTCTATTCCGTTTATAAACAGACTTTATGTCTGTGTCCGTTGTATTTGTTGTTCTGTCTACCGTCTGCGAATTCCATTGCAATGCCGGTTTTATATAACATGCCCTATTGCTAGGACATGTTAGGTGTCACTCTACTGAGTCACTTTTCGCTTTATCAATAATTGACCATGTTTTATAGACCATCACAATTTCCATCTCCCTCAAATGAGCTGCAGGATTTGAACAGTCGGCTATTTCATGACTTTTAAACTTTGCTCACTTCCCGAGCAATGACCAGACGCTGAATATCTGATGCACCTTCATAAATCTGGCTCACTCTGACATCACGGTAAATACGTTCAACCGGGAAATCTGAGACATAGCCATAACCGCCATGAATCTGAATCGCATCCGAGCAGACTCGCTCTGCTATAGTCGAAGCAAACAGTTTAGCCATGGACGCTTCTTTTAAGCATGGTAATCCTGCATCTTTAAGCGTTGCTGCATGTAAGACGAGTTGTCTTGCTGCCTCAATCTGGGTGGCCATATCTGCGAGACGGAATGCTACTGCCTGATGCTGCACCAGCTCTACACCAAAAGATTTACGTTCATTGGCATATTCAACAGCAGCATCCAGTGCAGCTCGTGCCATACCTACAGATTGTGCTGCGATCCCGATCCGGCCAGATTCCAGATTAGACAAGGCAATCTTGTAGCCGTCACCTTCTTGACCTAACAGGTTCTCAGCCGGAATCCGGCATTGATCAAAAATAATGGTCGCGGTATCGGAACAATGCTGCCCCATTTTTTCTTCCAGATTCGAGACGATATATCCTGGACTATCGGTAGGTACCAAGAAACATGAGATTCCTTTCTTGCCCGCAGATTTATCTGTCACTGCAAATACCAGTGCAATCTGGGCATGCTTACCGGTAGTAATAAACTGCTTGGTGCCATTTAATACCCATTCATCGCCATCACGTTCTGCCTTACATTCTAGTGCGCTGGCATCGGAACCGGCTTGAGGTTCCGTCAGGCAGAAACACCCCAACCATTCACCGGTCGCCAGTTTGGTCAGGTATTTCTGCTTTTGTTCCTCGGTACCATAACGCTGGGTAATCCCGCAAGGCAGTGAATTCTGCACACTGACAATGGTCGAGATGGCTCCATCTCCAGCAGCGATTTCCTCAAGAGCCAGTACCAGCGACACATAGTCCAGGCCTGCTCCACCCCATTGTTCAGACACGGTCATACCGAGTGCACCGAGTTCACCGAGTTCTTTCAATTCTTGTGCTGGAAATTGAGCCGTTTTATCCCTTAGACCAGCGGTAGGTTTCAGTTTTTGCTGCGAATAGTTTCGCATCATCTCCTGAATCATTTTCTGTTCGTCATTTAAAAGCACTGCGTATATCCCTTACTTATCTTTTAATTTTCCATATAGAGTGAATAAACCTATCTACTCTGACTTTTGTATTTTGCTTCGTTAGCTCGAACTTATTTTGGAGCCATACGGATGGCGCCATCCAGACGAATCACTTCACCGTTCAGATAGCTATTTTCGAAGATATGACCTACTAACTGGGCAAACTCCTGAGGTTTAGCCAGACGCGGCGGAAATGGAACCATCTGCCCCAGAGCATCCTGTACATTTTGCGGCATGCCTTTCAGCATTGGGGTTTCCATAATGCCGGGTGCAATGGTCATGACACGAATCGCTTCACGTGCCAGCTCACGCGCGAGTGGCAGCGTCATCGCAACGACTGCACCTTTAGACGCAGAATAAGCTGTCTGACCAATCTGACCATCAAAGGCTGCAACTGAAGCCGTATTCACGATTACACCGCGCTCCTCTTCATCGGTTTGCAGCTCATACTTCGCGATTAAAGCCGCTGCAAAACGAAGCATATTGAATGTGCCACTTACATTGATATTCAACACTTTCTGGAACATCGCCAGTTCATGGATTCCATTGCGGCCCAGTACCTTGGCAGAAGGTGCAATACCAGCACAGTTCACCAAGCCATTGAGTTGGCCATACTGATTTTCAACATGATTAAAGAAAGCTTCAACCGCCTGCTCATCCGTTACATCCAGTTGTACAAATTCAGCCTGCTCACCCAGTTGCTGTTGTAAGGCATTGCCCTGCTCCTGGTTCATATCCACCAGAATCACTTTTGCATCCTGTTCCACCAGATGAGTCGCTGTGGCTGCACCCAGACCTGATGCACCACCAGTTACCACAATCACTTTTCCCTGAATTTTCATGTTAATGTCCTGTTCCTATTTTTATGACAAGCTACGACTTAATAGGCAGAGTAAACAGAGATTTTATTCTGTACAATTTCCAAATGTTGCATCTTCACTGATGGATTTGGACAATAAAGAAGGGATATCTGACTGGCTATGCATTTACCAGCCTTGGAATATAGTAAGGGAACCATTTCGATTGATCTGGTTCATGA
Organism: Acinetobacter sp. YH12043; assembly: GCF_013419915.1. Lineage (NCBI taxonomy): Bacteria > Pseudomonadati > Pseudomonadota > Gammaproteobacteria > Moraxellales > Moraxellaceae > Acinetobacter > Acinetobacter sp. YH12043. The sequence continues at coordinate 6,621 of NZ_VOZD01000014.1, read as the reverse complement.
AGCACTGCTGAATGCCAAAGCACAGCATTATGATATTGCTGCGATTTTAACTAAGGCTGCCATTCCATTAGAGATTCTTCATTCCGCTAAAGCACGGGTGTCAGTGGCGCAGTATGCCGCGCTATGGACTGCACTTGCCGATAGCATGAATGACGAATTTTTTGGCATGGACAGCCATCCAATGCGCCGTGGCAGTTTCAAACTCTTGTCAAAAATGCTGTTACAGACCGATACGCTGGAAAAAGCTCTGCAGCAAATCCTGCAATTTTTTAATCTGATTCTGGATGATCTGCACAGCACACTGATGGTCGAAGAAAACTTTGCCTATATCGTGATCTATGACCAGAACCAGACCAAGCGCATGTTTAGTTATGCAACCTATCTAATGCTGATTCATACCCTGCTATGCTGGTTAAGCGGACAGCGGGTTTTACTTAATCAGATTCAACTGAAATGTGCCGCACCACTCGATGATTTTGATTATAAAGTCCGTTTTTGTGAGCAGATTGAATATCAGGCCAGTGAAAACTATATCCAGTTTGATGCAGCCTATTTGCAGCTCCCAGTAAAACAGGATCAAACCTCCTGGTATCAGTTTATTCAACAGACTCCGCATAACCTACTAGTTCGCTTTAAAAATCCTTATGCGCTAAGTGCACAGATCCGCAAACAGCTTTTAAAAGTACCTCCGGCTGAATGGCTTGAACTGAATGAGCTTGCTTTGAAAATGAATATGTCTGAAGCCACCATGCAACGGCGTCTTAAAAATGAAGGTGTGACTTATCAACAGCTCAAAAATGAAATTCGTCGTGATACAGCCATTGAACTATTAACCCGTACGGATCAAAGTTTGCAGGACATCAGTGATCAGCTTAACTTCCAGGAAGTCAGTGCTTTTCATCGTGCCTTTAAAAAATGGACAGGGGTTAGTCCAGGTGCCTATAGACAAAATATTACTAGATAATTTATATTTAATAAGACTTAAAAATGATTAAAATTTAGCATATAAATTTAAATTTATATTTTCTCAACAGTTATATTTTTCAAGACTTACAGCCCAAAAATAGAGGACTGAACGGTCATCCATAATGCTTTGCATTCCCTATTAATATAGTTTATTTTTCAATCAATTTTTAGTGCTTCACTTTTGGCTGTACTCCCTTTCCCTCTTTCCTTGTTGAAGGTATTTTCCATGTTAAAGATGACTGATGTTCTTGGACAAAATCTTGTTCAAAACTTCGCCCAGGCTTTAGTTTCTTCGACCGATCTTAATGCAGAGCAATTGAATCAAGGCATCTTGAATGCGTCTGATTCTGCCCTCAAAGATGCTATTGTGCACTTCTTTAACCAGATTGATGCCACTGAAGCTGCGAAATCGCTTGAAATTCCGGCTGAGCGCATCGTTGCATTACAACAAGGTATTGCACTGAAAGATGAACAATATCTTGCTGATACTGCCAAAGTCGTGGCTCTTTGCCTGGCAATGGAAACTGGTAGCCTAGATCAAGTCGAGGTTTATGACTGTCTGCAAGACTACCCAATGTAAGCTATCCAGATTGATAAAATAGTGACTCAAAAAGCGATGCTAATGCATCGCTTTTTTTATGGCACTCGTTATTTATAAAACTTCCTACTGCAAAGACGAATGATTAAAAAAACAGCTTATCAATTTACGCCATACCATTTTTAAAATTTTATCTAAGCAAAACCTTTCTATTCTTTATTTAATAAATTCAAATAAAAACAAATACCTATATTTAAAGCTGTTAATTATTTCATTTTTTGATTTGATTATCTTTTTTTCTTTTTTGTGTGCTTATCGATTTATCGATATGAATGTAAAAAATTTAATTCAAGATTGAGATATTCATGAAAAAAACATTAAGAACTTCGGGTCTGACTTTACTCGGTCTTTCTATTTCTTTCTTTACCGGCTTGGCTAACGCAGCGATTCCATCTGAATTAAAATTGGATTATGCCTATTACGCACCGACCAGTCTGGTGGTTAAAGAACAGAAACTGCTAGAAAAAGCTTTGCCAAAAACCAAGATTAAATGGGTATTTAGCCAAGGCAGTAACCGCTCACTCGAATATCTAAATAGCGGTAGCACAGATTTTGCTTCTACTGCAGGTTTAGCGGCAGTGCTTAGCCGCGCCAATGGTAGCCCGATTAAAACAGTTTATATCCAGAGCCAGCCTGAATGGACAGCACTGGTCGTTAATAAAGATTCAAATATCAAATCTCTGAAAGATTTGAAAGGTAAAAAGATTGCTGCCACTAAAGGTACAGATCCTTTCTTATTTACTTTACAAGCCTTAGATACGATTGGTTTGGGCAAACGCGATGTAGAGCTCGTTCATTTACAGCATCCGGATGGTAAGACTGCGTTAGAGCGCAAACAGGTCGATGCCTGGGCAGGCCTTGATCCTTTAATGGCATCTGCGCAGGCACAGTCAGGTGCCAAATTACTGTATCGCAATGTCAGTTTTAATTCTTATAGCGTACTGAGCGTAAAAGACCAGTTTGCCAAATCCAGTCCGGAAGCGATTGAAGCGGTGATTAAAGCTTATGAACAGGCACGTCAATGGGCGAAAGCCAATCCCGACAAACTGGCTGAACTTCTGGCACGTGAAGCCAAGCTTCCGATTGAAGTCGCTAAACTTCAACTCAGCCGCACCAATCTGGATCAAAATATTCCAACCACCAAACATACCGGAGCATTACAAAAAGCCGGTCGTATCCTGACGGAAGAAGAACTGGTTCGTAAAGGAACCAATGTCAATCAGGTCGTGACTCAATTATTTGATGCCCGCTATGCTAAAAAGGTTGCAACTAAGTAATGGCTATACCGAAAAGCATCTCGGAACAGTTGAGCGTGGAAGAACAGTCAAAATCCGCTGTGTTACCACGCAGCATTTCGCTGATCAAAGCCCTCACCCTGCCTGTTATTTTTATCGTATTGGTAGAAATACTGGTCCGTAATGGCGTAATCGAACCTTATCTGTTGCCTGCACCGAGTAGCCTGTTTCAGTCCTTTACTGAACTGGCTGAGGGCGATTTATGGCAACACATCTGGACCAGTAGCTGGCGGGTTTTTCTTGGCTTTGGGATTGGTAGTGGATTGGGACTGATCTTTGCGATCCTGGTTGGGCTAAACAGACATGCAGAAGATTTTCTGGAACCAACGTTTTCTGCAATTAAATCCATTCCGAGTCTAGCCTGGATTCCTCTACTCCTACTTTGGCTGGGAATTGATGAATCTTCTAAAATCACCTTGATTGCGATTGGTGCCTTCTTCCCGACATATACCAATACTGTGGCTGCGATTCAGGGTGTAGATCGTAAACTGCTTGAAGTCGCGAAAGTCTATCGCCTGAAATACTGGCAACAGGTTCAGCAGATTGTATTGCCTGCTGCCTCACCGGGAATATTGACTGGCTTAAGGAATAGCCTGAGTTTATCCTGGATGTTTATGATTGCAGCTGAATTGATTGCTGCCACTCAAGGGATTGGTTATCTGCTCAGTGATGGTCGTGAAACTTCACGTCCGGATATTGTGATTATTGCGATTATCCTGTTAGCAGTCCTAGGCAAAATCACCGACAGTATTATGAAATTGTTTGAAACCCGCTTACTGCGCTGGCGAGATGTGATTAAAAAGTCATAATTTATTGAATAAAAGAATTAAAAAAAGCGACCTATCCAGGTCGCTTTTTTATTAAATCAAGCTTTAAAAATTAATGTGGCCACTGACCTAAAGTTACCCGGTCATTTCCGCCATAATCTTTCACTGTACGGACCTGTTTATAGCCAGCTTGAGTAAACAGATGGCGGACCGCATCGCCCTGATCATAGCCGTGCTCAAGCACAACCCAGCCATTTACGGTCAGATGTTTTTTGGCTTGCTGAATAATCATCTCAATATCAGCCAGACCATTTTTGTCTGAAACCAGCGCACGTTCCGGCTCAGTCGCCAGATCTGGCATATGCTCATCGTCTGCATCAATATACGGTGGATTAGATACAATCGCATCAAAGAACTGCCGACCAAATGGTTTTAGCCAGGAACCAAGCACAAACTGCACCTGATCTAAATCATGCTGTTCCGCATTATATTTCGCAACTTCCAGTGTGGGTTCATAAATATCCGAAGCGGTAACAGACCAGTTAGGGCGCTCAGACGCCAGTGACAAGGCAATGGCACCGGTACCAGTTCCCAAGTCAACAATTCGTGCATCTTCCGGCAGGTCTAATTTCAGGACTGTTTCGACCAGCACTTCGGTATCCGGGCGTGGTACTAGCGTATCTTTAGTGACTTTTAGATCCAAAGTCCAGAACGGTTGTGAACCTGTGACATAAGCCAATGGCTCACCTGCAGCAATCCTCGCCAGGCTTTCGACATAGGCCTGTTCCTGTTCAGGCGTTAACTGCTGGTCTTTTTTCATTACCAGATCAAAAGCATCAATCTTGGTAATGTGTTCCAACAGCCAGGCATTTTCCTGACGTTCATAACTTTCAGGTTCACCACGTAAAGCCAGTGCTTCTTGAATGTTCATTAGCCACCATTCTGCTGTGCAAGCATGGCCAACTGATCGGCCTGATATTCACGATGCAGACTGTCTAATAGCTCAGTCAGATCACCTTCCATCACGGCATCCAGCTTATATAAAGTCAGGTTAATACGGTGATCGGTCATACGACCTTGTGGATAGTTATAGGTGCGAATACGTTCTGAACGGTCACCCGAACCGACCAGGTCACGGCGCATTTCAGAAGTCGCTGCATCTGCTGCGGCACGTTTGGCATTTTCCAGACGTGAAACCAATAAAGCCATCGCTTTGGCTTTGTTTTTATGCTGTGAACGTTCATCCTGACATTCCACCACAGTACCGGTTGGAATGTGCGTAATACGCACCGCAGAGTCAGTTTTGTTAATGTGCTGACCACCGGCACCTGATGCACGGTAAGTATCGATACGCAAGTCAGCCGGGTTAATGTCGACTGAAGTATCTACATCCACTTCTGGAAGAATTGCTACAGTACATGCTGAGGTATGTACACGACCTTGCGATTCTGTTGCAGGCACACGTTGTACACGATGCGCACCACTTTCAAATTTCAGGCGACCATAAACGCCTTCACCATTCACCAGGCAGATGACTTCTTTATAGCCACCGTGCTCACCTTCATTTTCAGACAGGATTTCAATACGCCAGCCTTGAGATTCCGCATATTTGCTATACATACGGAACAAATCACCCGAGAAGATTGCCGCTTCATCACCACCGGTTCCGGCACGAATTTCCAAATAAGCAGAGTTGGCATCATTCGGATCTTTTGGAATCATCAGGATATTCAAATCAGCCTCAAGCTGTTCGATCAGGGCTTTATTTTCCTTAATCTCTTCCTGCGCCATTTCCTTAAAGTCAGGATCAGACAGCATGGCTTGCGCAGTTTCAATATCTTCTTCAGCCTGTTTGTACTTGGTCCAAACGCTGGTAATCTCGGTTAAATCATTATGCTCACGTGATAACTGGCGAAAACGCTTGTTGTCCGAAATCACTTCAACATCTGCCAATAACGCAGTCAGTTCTTCATGACGGTCAGAGAGTTGGTCTAATCGTAAACGTAACGATTCTTTCATTTTCTAAAAAATCTCAAACATAAGGCTGTGACTAAACTAAACAGTGATTTAGCACAGCGAAATCAAAAAATTGCGCCTAGTTTAACGATTCTCTGGGTCAATGAACATCATTATTCAGTAAGTCAGTGTTTAGATGCAGCGATGTCACCGCCATTTATTAACAAATATAAATAAAATCTTCAGTTTTGGATTTTTTCTGCTCAATTCGATCCTTATTTATTTCTCATTTTACAAATTGGCAAATAAACACATTAAATATGGAGGTAGATCTTCACATTCTTTTGGGCATGATTTGTTACATTTTCTGCGTCGAAACACACTAACATATGAAAGTCCTATCAGGGACACGGAGTTACAACATGAAACTCAATGCAATTTTACTGAGTGCTGCAATGGCTGCTGGCTCAATGATGACAGTGAGTGCGCATGCAGACAGTACTGCACGTGTGGCAGCAGCAAGTGCTTTAGGTAGCGTTGCTGGTACTGCACTGGGCAAAAACATGGGGGGCAACACTGGCGCAACAATTGGTGCTGCATTAGGTGGTGCAGGTGGTGCTGCTGTTGCAAGTAACAAGAAAAACCGTACCTCATCTGCAATTGGTGGTGCTTTAGGTGGTGGTGCTGGTTATACCGTAGGTAAAAACATGGGCGGTTCTAATGGCGGCTATATCGGTTCAGCACTCGGTGCTGCGGGTGGTGCAGCATTAGGTAATAAAATTTCTAAAGATAAGGCAGCCGATCGTGCCAAAGCGAATCGTGCTAAACACTGGAAAAAACGTCACCGTTAATTTCTTGCCCTTAGGCTCTTTAAATTCGACGCTACATTTAACATTAAAAGCACCTGTTTGGGTAATGCCAGTCAGTTAAGCAAATATTAGTAAAATGTAGTAAAAATGAGTGTATGTAAATACGCTCATTTTTTTATGACTTTATCTGAAAATTTAGATTGCACCCTTCAACATTCTTTACCTTCACT